>JALNXT010000098.1 GCA_023230245.1 Candidatus Cloacimonadota bacterium | reverse complement strand
TTGCTTACGCGCACCAACTACTGTTAAAGAATAAGCTTGCGCACTACCGGGATACTTGGCAATAAAGTTATCTTTAATGGTGTTAGCTGCAGCCACGTTTTTCATCATGCTATCTGCTTCAGCTATCTGCCAAGCAGTGTAGTAATAGGTATAGACCTGCTCTATATCGGTTTTAGTACCTGCAACTTCTAAGAGCAAATCAATCGCCTTTTGGTATTCTTTCGCCTTTACATAAGATTCATGGGCTGTCCATTTAAGAGCCTGGATCAGTTTATCCTCAGTTGGTGGAAGCTCATCTACAAGGCGTAAACGTTCGGTAGCCGAGAAAGCAAAGTTGCCATTGCTATCAGCTTCTTCATAGCTTAACTGTATTTGATTTTGAATGCTAGAGCTTATGGCATCACGCTCTGCCTTGGTTTGAGCGAAAGCCAGGGTTTTCCGATAATACATCTCGGCAGTAGCATGCTTGTTTTCAAGTTGAGCCATCGTGGCAAGCTTACCATATATATCAAATTTACTGCTTGCAGCGATAATATCTTCCTGCTCAAGAGCCTTAAGGTATAAAACAGTTGCTTCAGGATACTTATTTCTGCCATACTGGATATCGGCAAGACCAAGCAGAATAGTAATAGACTGTTGATCGTGTTCAGGTGTGCGATACTTTTCACTGCGCATCACATCAATAAAGCGCATAGAATTGTTACTTAGCATAACGAACAACTCATCCATATTAGCAGGGACACCCGCCTCTACCACGAGGCCTTCTTCACCATAACGGTTGTTTAGCATGTTAAAGACATCGTTAGAGTAGGTATAGGATAGTCCCTCATTATTGAAGAAAGCCACATCATCGGGATATTTACTATTATACTGCTGTAAGGCAGCAATGGCATTCATATAGTTTAACGGCAGCTTTGTTCTTTCAGCCAAATTGGTAGTTAGCACGAGGATAGTCTTTGCGTTCTCTTGTTGCCATGCTGCATAAGTATCACCATGAAGAACCGTGTATTCACCAAACCTGGCCGCAAGTTCTTTATAGGCGTTAAGACGCTCAACAGAGGAGTCCTCTGTGAATTCGATATAAAGCCTTTTCCCGCGTTCCACGTAGGCATTTTTTATAATTGCCAATTGTGGGGCAATGTCCTTCTCTTTATTGGCTGCATACCAAGCAGAGTCTTTGCCGTAGTTATTAATCAGGTTTAGGTATATGTCCTGTTTGGCTTGGTTAAAATCCTGTCCATCTCTTAGGTTGCGTGATTCGCGGGCATAAATGTACAGGATGGAATCCAATAAGCTGGGATTTTCTAAGGCTAAGGGAGAAATGCGGATTTTAAGCCAAATGAAATCAACACCTTGCATAGAAGCGTCCAGATCAAATTTGTTCTGGGCAGCTTTGTCCAATACTCGGCTAATAATTTGCGTGTTATTGTAGTTTGCAAAGACTTGCTGCAGCTCCTCTACACCCTTTGCCTTGGATGAAAAATCAAGACCGTCCAGAGCTATTAAGCAATAGGCGATGTTATTTACAGCATCATCACGGTAGTCCTGAACCAGCACGGGGTCAGTTATTTGGTTGTTTTCAACAGCATTTAGTAAGGTTAGAAAATCTATCATAGCAAGCTTGAGATCGTCTTCTTTTGCTGAGTTCAGTCTCAACCATCCTCTCTGGTATATGGCATCATACTTGTACTTGCTATCGGGCATTGAGATAATCTCATCAAAGTAATTAGTTGCCAGAGCGTAATATCGGGCAGGATCGTCAGCATCTGTAGCCAGATAATAGTTTAGCACCCCAAGCCTATACAGTGACTCTTCATAAAAAGCAGAGTCCTTATAGTTATCCACAACTTCTTGATACGCAGTAAGAGCTTCATCAAAGTCAGAGGCTTTATAACGGCTAGCATCATCGAGTGACAAAGCTGAGGCATTTAGATCGTAAAAGCGGTTTTTATTTCGATCAATTTGGTTTCGTTTAAGCAGGCTACTGATGAAACCAATGTTGTATAGCGCAGCATCGCGGTGTATATAGTTGGGGTTGTTTTGAACTGCCAGGCGATAGCTATCCAAAGCAGCGGCAGGATTGCTAACATCCACCGCATATTGTAATTCGGCAAGATTGAAGGCTAGATCTGATTTGTCCACCAAGAAATTACCATCAGGTTGTTCAAGAGCCTTAAAATCAGGGTTATTGGCAAGATAATCTTGAATCTCAGTTATCAGTTGTCGTTTTTCGCTTAGAATAACACTTTGAATTTCGGTCATCTGTTCGAGGGAAAGCGTTTCTCTCTTTGCTAAGCGAGCCACTTCCCGTACTCGTAGGTTACGGTATTTAAGCTGTAAATTAATGAGGTCTATGAATGCCAACATATCGCGGGTGTTGGCAATAATTGGTTCATCCCTAACACCGTCATCTGATATTTGAGCAATCTCGGTGTTCATTTTAGAAACCAATTCTCCACGGGTCTTAGCGTTAAATATATCTTTGGCATCATTTTTAAAGAAATCTTCGAGTTCTACTATTTGTGCCTCAATATCCTTTTCATCAGCACCGAGGGCATAGTATTCATTTAAAAGGGCTTCAAATATCTGTTCTTGAACATCGCTGTAATGCTTTCTGGTCTCCAAATAAGTATTTTTCCTAATTTGAAGATCTGTTCTTAATTCAGAATATTCTGCTCTCATTCTCTTTAGCTCGTCGATGTGACCAGCTAATTGAGGATCAGCAATACTGGTATCAAGTTCAGAGAGTATCTGGTCGTAAATTGATATATTCTTTTCGATATCTATGAGCCTTCCCAATTCTAAATCGCTATAATCCTTGTCTTTGAGAGCGGGTTCGTTTGCCAAGAAACGTTCGTATTGGCGTTGCAAGATAGCATCGATGATTACAATTTGTTTTGAGTAAGAGATTGTAAAATTCTTAACAATCTGAAGCTTATCATAGTATTCGGCGATTATATTATCGTTATTTTTGTCATTGTTATAATAAGCCCCTAAGCTACCCTTAAGACTTTCAAGCATGGCCATTTCTTCTTCTTGCATGCGAACTATTGAATTGAGATAGATTATTCCTTTCAGGGAGGTAAGTTCGTTGTAAACTGTTGTTAGCTCGGCTTCGATATCTTCAACCTGGGCGAATAAGCGCTGATATTCCACTTGCGTGGGAGTAGCTAAAAACTTAGTTAGGTCAAGGGTTTGAATCCTACCTATAACCCGCTGTTTGTTTGGCAGAATGCGATTGATAATATCTTCTCTATTTTGGCTATAGCTAGCTAACGCACTTCGCACATCATCAATTTCTCCATCCTCAGCACTCATGTCTGACCAGATGTAAAGGTAAGAAGGATAATAGCGATCAATATTGTAGTTATCGTTGATAATGGCGCTCAAAAAATCCTTAGCAGCCTCGCGTTTATTATTCCTGAGAGAGCTAATCATCTGATCATAAAGAACAAAATTCAGCATCTTACGCGCATCTTCATTCAGATAAGATTTCAGCAAAGAACTAAAAGTACTGTAGGCCTTGTTATATTCTCCCATTCTGGTATAGAAGTGACCAAACAAGTACAAAAGGTCATCTTGCTTCATGGTATTAAACAGCCCACTGTAACGTGCCAGAGCTTGCTCTGCTGCCGCTGGATCGCTTTCCATCAGCCCAGGGAGTGTATCTATCATAAACTCTTTTGCGGCCAGTTTAATCTGCAATTTTTCTTCAGCTATCAGCTGTTGCAGTTCCGCTTTATATGCCTCTTGCGATTGCTGTGCATAGGCTGCTGAAAGCGTACACACCGCAATAACCACGAGTAGTAAAACTCTAAAACTATTTTTCATAACCCCGCTCTCTTGTTATTCACTTCATAAACCAGTTGGTGATGTGTTGAGAAGAATTCAAGATAGTCTGTAAACAGCCTATCTTGAATCTCCAACTATTCTTCAAGGAAAGTATGAATATATAACCTACACATCACAAACATGCAGTTTTTTCTAATTGTTATGGTTTCTTCAGTTCCTGTATCCACTTACGAAGATCGTCCAAAGCTTTTTGAGCATTTTGACGCTCCATCCTGAGTGCTTCAAGTTCTTTCATCAAATCGCGCACCTCAGGAGACAGTTCTTTATAAGCTGCACTTCCTGGAGTTATCAATCCGGGATTTTGAAGCTCTTCGGGCGTATAGGTGACAACTTCAGAACCGGCAGTACCTGTTGGAGGAACCACTACAACACCTGTGCCAGGAGTTGCTCCAGATGGAGGTACAACTACCCCTGATTCAATAGGTGTGGGAGTTTCACCGATATCGACAACGTTTGTACCGCCAATATTGGAATCCATAGCATAGCGGCTTAGGTCAGGGCGACGCTTTGCCTCAGAGTACTTATCAAAGAGATAAGATAAACCAAAGGCGATGCGAAGATTGTCTTTGTAGACTGTATTCTTGGCAAGGTCTTCTATTGCTTGTATACCCATTTTAACGCCAAAATTCTTGTAGGAATACTTCAAACCGGCATTAAAATTATACCCGTCATATTCGCCCTGAATCGCAAAGTTCCTAAATGGGGATACTTCAGCGGATGAAAACAATCCGTTAAAGATACGAGACCTGGTAACCTGCCCAATGAACTTATTGCTTCCTACGCCCACACTCAGCATCCATGGGACACCAGAAAAAACGGCTTGCTTGGATGCAACCACATAGGGTGAAAAATATTCGTAGTCTGCACGGTCTGGGTGGTCATAGAACGCATCGCCTGGTTTCAGGTCTGCTTCTTTGTGCTTTGTAAGAGGAGAAAACACATTATCGATACCAACAGAAACTTGTGGGATTACCATTGATTCTTCGATAACCTTGGTTTTAATATTCATGAAATATACCAGGCCATCCAGCTTGGTGTTGTCTCCCGCAAAAACGCCTAATTCCACTCTGTTAAAGAGCCCTACACCAATCATCCCATAAGGGAATAGCCCTTTGGAGGCATCTTTGGCATCTGGAGTAAGGGGTTTGGGTGCCACTACATCGCGGTAATACCCAACCATAAGGATCTCGGCAGCTCTATGTGGTAAAACATAAGCATCAGGTGTCCGTAACATTCCAAGTGTTTGGAACGGTGCAGCTTGAACCATGCTAAACATAGTTGCCAGCACTATTACGCTAAAAATAACTTTTTTCATACTTCCCTCCACCTTTCGGTGTTCTTTCTAATCATAGTCCATTAATCCTATTGACAATAATTCCGTCAAGCTTTTTCTTGACGAATGGATCAGCCATCAAAACATGATATCTTCAAAACAGGCGAGGATCTCGCCACTAAGTATCTCATAAGTAACGGTTATCGTTTAGTTTGCCGTAACTTCAGGACGCGTAGCGGTGAGATAGACATCATCGTTGAAACAGATCAACACTTAATTTTTGTTGAGGTAAAAACCCGAACATTTCACTCTATAGAAACAGCCCTAGCATCCGTATCCTATACAAAACAGAAGAAAATCTCCAAGACTGCACAAGAATATATTAATCTCAATGAGCAATATGGCAACCATATTTTCAGGTTTGATGTTATCGTTGTGTTCCGTAATGCAAGCACCAACACCTATTCTATCCACCATTTAGAAGATGCATTTTACCCAATTATCGATGAATAGTTCACCTTGCAGAAAAGTTCTGGGGCGATACTGCTAGTTATCTAATCTGCTTTCGTCAAAATCGGTTCCCAAATAACGCATCCAATCCGGATCGGAATTTTCCAGATCATCACTATCAGCATAAATCAGTTTGTACTTACCGCTCATCTGAGTATCCACAAACACATAAACGGGCTGCTGGTTTGTGTAATATTTCCAGATCTGATAATCTTTGCGCACAAAGCGAGCCTGATCCGAGCTAGTATCTCTTTCTATATCGTCCGGTGCGCCATTACGGATGTAAACTCGCCCCATATCGGATTTCCAGCCGGCAAGAGAGCTTCCATAGCGACGGTTGGCAAAATCAATTCTTT
>JALNXT010000097.1 GCA_023230245.1 Candidatus Cloacimonadota bacterium | reverse complement strand
TAGCTTGTATCAACCAGACCGTACTATCTGTCTGCATCCGCTGGTAAGCCCGCTGTTGGATTGGCTGCGCTTTGTGGCATGGGGAGATTGGAGCAATTTCCTCAGCTTCCTGCGGTCGGATTATCTGCGCATCAATACCTCTGTACTGAAGCAAGTGCTGGATATAATAGCCGAGGGCGATAAGCAAATATACAAGGACAAAAAATGGCAAGCTGCCGATTTCAGCCATATGCCCCTAATTCATCGTTTCAGCGAGCTGGCAAAGCAGCAACAAAGTCTTTCTGCTTCGGAGATTTGCAGCCAAATGGTGGATGTGTGTTTGGCGGGTACAGATAAGAGTGAACGGGATTATTTGAATCTGCATAAGTTCCTGGGGATTATCAGCGATTGGGAGCTTAACGACAGTGTTAAGGGCAATTCCCTGCCCGATTTGATTTCGTATATTTCAGAAAACGCGGCCTCAGAGGATTTTAAGCAAGCATCGGTCGCCGCCTCTGATAGCCTGCAATTACTCACTATCCACAAATCCAAAGGACTGGAGTTTAAGCGTGTGTTTGTGTTTTACGACCTCTCTGGCGGGCAGGGCAGCGATCTCAACACTCTGGCATGGAACCTGCAGTACGCGGATGAAAAGTTCCACCTGGTGAACGATTTTGGCATTAGCTTTCATTATGAAAACGTGTTGAAGGCATCCAGCTACAGGCATCTATGGGAAGCCGAACAAAACCGAGAGTTGCTGGAGGAAATGAACAACCTCTATGTGGCATTCACGCGTGCTGAGAGCAAGCTGCACCTTTATTTCAGCTACGAAAACAAGGATGGTTGGGAGGAATACCTCGGCTCCCGAAAAGAGGTTTCGTTACCTGCCTTGCTATGCGATTCTTGCTTGCATTATTTTGTGGCAAAAGAGGTTCAAGCTGATGAAAATGGTATATACCGCTTAGAAAGCCCCTTTAAGGGGGAAATGGCAAGCACTGAACCGCCTGCGACAGCCTCAATTCTATGCGAAGCAGAGGATTTTAGCCAACTATTGACGAGCATGCCCATAACTAAAGAACCAGATTGGAGCAGCTTAAACCCGGTGGATAAGCCCACTATAAGCGATTGGAAAAGGGTTTGGCTGCAAGACCGCCCCAATCTGCTGGGTGATCTGGCGCATTACTACCTCAGTTTTATCATTCGCAACCTCAGTGATGAACACGATTATGCCTTCAGACGCTGCTTGCTCCGCTATGGCTCATTGCTGCAAAGAGAAGACATCATGGCGATAGTGGACATCTGCCATCAATCCTGCAACAAAAACCCCTGGCTGTTTGAAAGCACGTGGGATTTGGTCTTTACAGAGTTTGAGATAAAGGGCAGCAAAGGCTTATTACGTATCGATCGGCTGATGCTAAATACAAATGCTAAGCAAGCCCTAATAGTTGACTATAAAAGCGGGCAGATACACGACGCTTTACAGCTTGAAGATTACCGCTCCGCGCTGCTAAAACTAAACAATTTAACGGCTTATGATATAGACCTCAGGTTCCTAAAACTACAGTAAGCATTATCCAAACAGGCTGTTGGCAAGGAATACCAGCCACAAAGGAATACCAGCCACAAAGGAATGCCAGTCACAAAGGAATGCCCGTGTCCTCAATGGCAGGCCTTTCCGGTAAGGACACCGGAATTCCCACTTGCTTATCCGCAGCAGAAATGAAAGCGAACCGATCCCTGTCTGATCGGGATGTAACCCGATGAGATCCCGATCGGATCCCGATCATCTCCCTTGCGGATAAGCAAGGAAGAGGCATACAAAAGATAACTCTCGAATGAATGCAAGTCCTCATCGTAAAATCCCCATTATTGCAGTAATGAAATTGCGCTAATGCAAGATTTGAAGATTAAATCGGTGTTATTAGCCCATGCAAGATTATGCCTATCTCGTAAACATCCTTATCCCAGTTACTTATAACGATACAAGTATTTGACTCCATTTGGCACAATAAATGCACTACTATGCTTTATGAATATTTGACTATAACTGGGAGAAAGAGTGTATAAATTTATGAATAAATTCAAGGAAAAGAGTTCGGAATTATCAGTAATGAAAGCTAAGTATCTGGCTTCACCTCTTGATTTTTCTGCTAAACAAGGAGAGCAAAATGAGAATTAGATTATTATTGATTATTAGCTTACTAGCAATTTCGGTAATGGCTTTTGGTGCCAATAGATACGCAAGAGTTAGCGGAAATTGGTCGAATACTGCAATTTGGGCTACTACCGCCACAGGAACTGTAGGACAGAGTGTGCCTACTTCGGCGGATGTTGTTTATATCAATAGCGGTATAACCGTTACTGTGGATATGGCTGCTACCTGTGCCTCACTTACTTTCTCAGCAGTCGCTACAAATTCCGCTATTACGATCAGCGGGACAAACTCGCTAACTGTTACAGGTGCAGTATCCATGCCCCGTCCAGACACCGGCAGAACTTGCACTATCAATGTGGATGCGGGAACCATGTCCATAGGCACAACGCTAACGATGGCTGCCAGAAATGCTTCTTCCGGTACTCGCACTAACATTATAAACGTTTCTACGGGGGCATTGACTGTTAACGGCAACGCAACCTTTGGCACGACCCAAGGCTCTAATGGATGTATATTGAATCTTTCCAGCACAGGGACGATGAACTTTGGGGGCACATTTACGAGAACCCCAACCCTTACTACTACTACTGGTTCCACGGTGAATTATTTCAGAGCTGGAACGCAAACTATTGTAGGCGTAACCTATTCTAACCTTACGCTTTCCGGTACCAGTGCAAAAACTACAACCGGTGCAACAGTAAACGGTATTCTTTCTATGGAAGGAACAGCAACCACTACTGGAACAGTGGCATCCTACGGCACAGGGGCTACGCTTCAATATAAAGGTACCGGCGCGCAAACAACTGGAACGGAATTCCCTGCCACATTTGCAGGCACAGGCGGAGTCATAATAGCCAATACAAGCGGGTCTGCGGTTACTCTTGGTGCAAATAAAGTGTTTAGTGCTGGCCCCCTTACTATCAACACCAGTGCTATTTTAGCTACAAATAATCGCACTTTGTCTTTAGCTGGTAATTTTGCCAATAGCGGTACTTTTAATGCGGGAAGCTCTGCTATTACTATAGCAGGAACAGCAACCCAAAGCATAGACGGTTTTACCACTACAGGTCTGGTAAGCATGACTAAGACAGGTGGAACGGCTTCCTTTATGGGTAATGTCAGCGGAGCTGGGCTTACAATAAATGGGAACGGCGGTACTTTGAACCTAGGTACAGGCTTAACGCACACCTTTTCAGGAACATGGACACGAACCAACGGCACTCTGAATGGAGGTTCCAGTTTACTAAGGTTGGGAGCTTCTTCAAGTGGTACTGGTGGCACTTTCACAGCGGGAACAGGCACAGTTGAGTTTTATGCTGCAGGGGCGCAAACTGTAGCTTCCACGGCAACGGTTTTTAACAACCTTATCCTATCTGGTTCTGGGGTAAAAACGACGACGAATGTTACCGTAAACGGCATCCTTTACCGACGCGGGACTTGCACCGCTTCTGCTGCTTTTACTTACGGAGCTTCAGCTCAACTGGTTTATGACGGGACTGATGCTATTACCGCGGGGCCTGAATGGCCTAACGGTGGCTTTGCCCGCAATATCACTATAGCAAACGCTAATGGAGTTACCCTAAATGCCTCCAAAACTACTTACACAGGGACGTTAACTAATAATGGCTTGCTGAATACACAGAACTACCAGCTAACCGGAACCGTGAGTAATAACGGCACCATTGCTGCTGCCAGAACAGATATTATGAGCGGCGGAACCCTTACCAACAATACCGGTTCCACAATAAACTATACTACTCCTCTTAATATTCCTGCAAGCACCGGTTATTACAACCTTACTTTAAGTGCTTCAGGCACATATAATCTAACGGGTAATGTGACAGGGATTAGTGTTCTTACGCTTACCACTCCTACCACGTACTTGCAAACTGCCGGTTATACCCTCGGTTATGCAACTTTGGCAGGTTTGGGCAGTATCCTTAGTCCCCAAGTTACACTTGCATCGGCGAATCCAGCGGTTGTTGCAGCCACTTTGGTGCAATCTACTGCTAATAATCCCGCCTACAAGTTTACATTAACTCCCAATTACGGTATGAACTTCACAGGTTTGTCCTTTACGACAACGGGCACTTATGTTGCGGGGGATATCGTTAACTTCAAGCTGCTTACCAATACAACGGATACTTTTAGTGGTGCTACACAAGTGGGCTCAACACTGAGTACAGGTTTGGGCAGTGGAGTTCACTCTTTTACAGCCTTTGCCCAAGTTTTAACGATAAGTGCAACCAGATATTTCTGGATAACCGCAGATATCAGTGGTTCTGCCATAAATGGTAACTCTTTTGCGATTTCTGCCCTCACTACTTCAGATATCACTGTTTCCACGGGAAGTAAAACCGGAACAGCTTATGCGGGCGGTACACAGACGATCCTTGCCTCCTATATAGCTCTGTCCTCCGCAAATCTAGCGGTAGCAGCAGCCAATATCGGGCAAGGCACTACCAATAACGTGTTCTACGCATTTTCCACTGCTGTAACGGGTGCAGCAACTACATTAAACTCAGTTGCCTTCACCACCGCTGGAACAGCAGTAGTTACCACTGACCTCACCAATTTCAAGCTGTGGTATAGCACCTCTAATAGCTATGCCGGTGCAGCTCAAATTGGTGCAACTATGACAACACTTCTCAGTGCTGGTGCACACACTTTCACGGGCTTAACACAAGCCATCGGTTCAGGTGTAACTGGATATTTCTGGATTACTGCCGATTTGGCAGCCGCTGCTAATGTTGGGAGAACTTTGTCTGTTAACCCAGCAATTACCACGGGTAATTTAACCTTTGCACTTGGCACAAAATCCGGCACAGCTTATGCAGGCGGAATACAGACCATAGTTGCCGTGACAACCACTCTCGCCAGCGCAAATCCCGCAGTGGCAGCCTCTAATATTGGTTTTGGGACACTTAAAAACCCGATATACCGCTTTACCCTTAATCCCACCGTGAACGTCAATATGACGGGCTTAAACTTCGTGGCGAATGGCAGCTATGTGGCAGCCGATATAACTAACTTCAGGATATGGTCTTCCACCACGGATGATTTAACAACTGCAACTCAGCTAGGAACTACTCTTACAACAATAGCTGCGTCTGGTGCGCAACAGAACTTTGCTGCTTTCTCTCAGGCTTTAAGCGGTGGAGTAATGCGTTACTTCTGGATCACCACAGATATTGCCCCGGGAGCTGTAGCCGCCCACACGCTAACTGTAGCTGCCCTCACAACAGCCAGAGTAACTGTATCATCGGGAACAAAGGCAGGTACAGCATACATCGGTGGAACACAGACAATGGTATCGGGAACAGTAACTCTTTCCAGCACCAATCCCGCCCTTCCTGCCGGTTATCTACCTAAGGGAGCACCCAAGAAACCCGTGTACAGATTTATCCTTACCCGCGATCCAGCCATAGTAAACATTAATTTTACAGGGCTTACTTTCACTACTTCAGGAACTTATACGGCTACCGACATTAGCAAGTTCCAGCTTTGGTATTCTACCGCTGACAATCTCAGCTCTGCTGCTTGGGTGGGGACTGACTTAATCACCGGTTTGGGAACAGGATCTCATTCCTTTGCCGCTTTTACTATCCCCGTTGTGGAATCCACGGCGCACTATTTTTGGATTACCACCGATCTTTCTGCAACAGCAGTTTTGGGAAAAACGCTTACTGTTGCTGCGGTAACAACCGCCAATTTGACATTATCAGCAGGAAACAAAACTGGTTCTACTTCAGCAGGAGCAGCACAAACTGTTACAGCTCCTGTAACCACGATAGATTCAGTAGAGCCCGCTATTGAAGCTTCTATGCTTGCTCCGAGCAACGCTAAACGCCCTCTGGAAAGATTCACACTTACAACAGATGGCTTGGTTAATGTAACATCGGTTAACTTCACAAGTTCCGGAGATTACTCTGCCTCGGACATCACCAAGTTCCAGCTTTGGACAGGTATTATCGATGATTTAACCGGTGCTGCCCTAATAGGTGGTGATATCACTACTTCG
>JALNXT010000096.1 GCA_023230245.1 Candidatus Cloacimonadota bacterium | reverse complement strand
GAAAGCCTTTCAGCAGCATTAGTACTACTTGTCCAGGTAATTGGTTGTATCTGACCACGCTTAAAAAGTTGTCCTCCATTAGGTGATAACAGCCTTAATCGTATTATTTTAAAAGGATAGTTTGACCAATCGTAAACACTACTATTACTAGAAGAAGAGATTCTCAAATAGCTTCCCTCACTTAGATTCTCTGGTAGCACCCAAGGAAAAACACCGGCAACAGCAGGTATAGCAGAAGCAATTGTGTTCCACGTTTGACCGAAATCATTGGTGACTTCAATATTTATGTTATCGACCAGGCTATGTGTCCAAGTAATATTTACCGTTGTTCCGCTAAGCAAAATAAGATTCTGAGCATCGGGGCTGGTTAGGGTAAAACTGGGTGGCTCATTTGAGACAATACTAAACACACTGTCACTAACGTCAACTATTCCAGTTGGGTTAGCTGGCGATTCTATTTTAATCAGACATTCAGCAGAAGATACTGATGGTACGGTAAAAGAGTATGAACCTGTTACAGCAGAAACAGGGCTTGGATTAAGCAAAGTCCAGGTAACCCCATTATTAGCTGAAAGGTATATATTTACTGTTGAAACATTGGGATTGCGATCCCAATATACAGTTTTGATATCATTCACTCTCCAGAGTTCTCCGCCATTAGGTGACAATATTTGAATATTGGGAATAATAGACTCTTCCGCAAATCCTGAGCCAAGCAACGCTCCATCAGCAGCCTGTACAGACCAATAATAGTTATTTGCGGAACTCAAGGCTGTGTTCTTGATCTTCCACGTGTTGTTACAATTGGCATATCCTGTTGAAGCAGTCAAGCGATAACCCGATTCATCTGCAAGCGAGGGGAGTAAATTATTCCCCCCTAGAGAAGTTCCAATTCTTAGGGAGTATGTCAAGCTTTGTGAATTTGTTATATCATCTTCTGGTGCATCCCATTGCAGTACAGTGTAGCTTCCACTAATATAGCGCCTGAGGTTTGTTGGTGAGGGTGGGGGGGAATTCGCAGGAGTATTGTCATTGCGATAGATTTTCCCAATTTTAACCGTATAATCAGAGGTCCCTGCTCCGAACAAGAGTATATCCAAGTCGCCATCATTATCATAATCGCCAAAGGCAGCAGAACCTTGATAAACATTGGCTAACCCAGGGCTAACTTCAGTAAAATGACCGTTAGTGTTTTGATAAAGAATAGTTTTTGTAGAGCCTCCATAGTACCCTGATAACAGTATATCTTGATCACCATCGTTATCATAATCTCCCCATGATGCGCAAGAGCGTGACATAGCTAAAAGTGATATATCTGATTCGGCAAAAATACCTGAGTCATTGCGGTAAATTTTTGATATAGGCGCAATTCCAGTATGCCCAGATAATAGAAGATCAATATCTCCATCATTGTCATAATCTGCCCACGACATACATGACAAATATACTCCAGTGATAGTTGAGCTTGTATCTGTCATGGTTCCGCTATCGTTTCTGTATAGTTTAAAAACTATCCCAAAGGGCGAAGCATCAGTTGTTGCTCCAGTAAGAGCAATATCCAAGTCTCCATCATTATCATAATCTCCCCAAGCTGCTGAACATTGGCGAACTCCTGTAAGTGTGACAGCATCACTAAAAACACCATTTGAATTTTTATAAATCTTTGAGATGGGAGTATATGGTGTTGCAGTGTTCGACGCACCGGCAAGTAAGATATCTAAATCACCATCATTATCATAGTCTCCCCATGTTGCCGAGGAAGTATAGACACCGGTCAATCCCGCTGCCAATTCGACAAAACTGCCATTATTATTTCGAAAAACTTTTGAAATCAATCCAGATGAGCTTAGCCCAGTTATTAAGAGATCCAGATCACCATCACCATCATAATCACCCCAGGCGACAGAACCATTAGTAACAGGAGTTATCCCGGTGATGACGTCCGTAAACATACCGTTATCGTTGCGATATAGTTTAAATATTCGAGCACCTGCTCCATCAAGTCCAGTTAAACAAAAATCCAGATCACCATCATTATCATAATCTCCCCATGCCGATGCAGAGTTATAAGCAGGGCTTATACCTGCTCCAGTATCGGTAAAAGTTGTGGCTGTTAATCCAACCACAAATAGTGCTGCAATAAGAAGTATCAAAAAGTTACGCATATGTCCTCCTAATGTCTGAATAATTGAATTAAATCTGGTGCATTCCCTACAACAATTTTGAGCGGAGCACACCCATCTCCTCATACCTCCATTAGAAAGTACTGAGGATATTCGTAGAAAGTTTAAGTTATCAAACTGTTTTGGGATCATTCTCATTTTCTCCCCTTAGTAGATTGTTTGTTAATTAGCTCATCTATCTTTGATTTCTGCTGTTGCAACACATCCTTTAGGCTGGGAAAATCTTCCGCAAGCAATTCGGCTTTAAGGATGATTTCAGTTGCGGCAGGATAATCTTCAAGTTCGATATATTCTCCCACAATACAGCTATAGGTAATCGCAAGCTCTTTCACATTACCCAGAGGTACCTTCAGCGAAAGCACTTTCATATAAAATTCAAGTGCTATCCTATGTTCACCTCGATCCCTGTGTGCATTTGCGATATTACCTAGAACGCGTATCAGCTCGAATTTATCGTCAATTTTATCTACTATTACCCATTTCTTTTGGTAATATTGCATTGCTCGGTCTAGTTTTCCTTGTTTATAACAGAGAACACCCAAATTTCCAAGGGCGATTGATTGTAATTGTAGCAGTTTTTTTGTTTCGGCAATATCAAGGCATTGGTTGAAGTATGCTTCAGATTTTGGATAATCAAGTTGGCTAAGGCATATCATGCCAAGATTGGAAAAGGTTACTGCCATGCGGTCTGTGTTGTTGGTTTGTTTTGCATACCCAATACTAAGCTGATGATGTTTTACAGCTTGGGCAAAATCTTTTGAATGTTGATACCAAACGCCGAGATTGCCATGAACAATAGCAAGGAGCAGAGAACTATGTTGGCTTACGTCTTGAGACACAATATAATCTAGACATTGATCCCATTCGGATTTTGCTTGCTCCATATTTCCATGTTGAAAAGCTGAAAGACCTCGCAATCTATAGCAATCGAATTGATCTGTTACATCTTCCCAAGTGACATCATTACCATCAGTTTTGTCCCTCATCTGGAACACTTGCCTCACACATGTACAAGCTTTTTCTAATTCTTGGTCAGATTCATCCCACTTACCGATTAACCATTTTATCTCGGCAAGATTAAGCAGAATACGAGCTTTTCTAATCGGATTCTCACAATTTATAGGGTTGTTGACATCTGCCTCAAATACAATTCGGTCATTATTTGGCACCCATTGCAATAGCTTTTCGTAAAGTTCTATCGCATACTGGTTGCTGTAAGCACTTTTAGCTGCAGCGGCTGCATTGTACAGATAGAATATGGCCTTATGGCTAACCCCGGCACGATGGTAGTGGTCTGCGAGTTGAAAAAGAAATTCCTGCTGTCTCCCAGGATAAATATCTTCTATTGCTTCAGCAGCAAGCTTATGCAAGGTTATCCGATTTTCTAATAATAGTGTTTGATAAGCCACATCACGGGTCATAATATGTTTGAAGAAGTAAGCCGAGTAACCAAACCCAAGTAACTTAAGAATAAATGCCTGATTTTCCAGGCTAGATAACGTATTATTGATATCTATAGGATTATACAGTTTCTCTTCCATCCAGCGCAGAATATCCACAAAGAACTCATGCCCAATCACCGATGCCTTTTGTAACAATAGCCTAATAGCACTATCGAGCATATCTAGACGAGAAAGAATGAGTGCATGTAGAGTTGTTGGCACAGGCAAATCATATAGATCTTGTTGCGGAATTTCGCTTAAGTAATTGCACCATTCTTCCAGATAAAAAGGGTTGCCAGTACTCAACAATTTTACTTTTTCTATAGTAGCTTCAGAAACTTGGATATTTCCGGTATATTGACGGATTAGTCTTAGCATATCTTGCTCATCAAACGGATGCAGTTCCAACGGCTGGAAGCAGCTTAAATGAGATATAGTATAAGGTGGTTGATAATCCTCACGGTACATCATGATAATAAGTAGCTTGTTATGTAAAGAGTTACTTCTATGATTCTGGGTTATGGGACTTGAATGACCCTCATCATGCTCTTGGGTCAAATTAACCACTAATGATTCAAATACAGCCGCAGAAGATTCATCCATCCAGTGCAGATCATCAAGAATCAAAACAACAGGTTTGCCAGATTGCAATTTCTGCTGAAAAAAGTAATAAAATACCAGATTTAAAGCACTTTTAATATGAGCCAATAAATCCATGCCATCCTGCTTCAAACGTATGTCGTTAGATGGGATATCTAAAAGTGCTCCGATAAGTGGTAATTGGTCGTAAATATCAATCGCGACTAATTTGTCGAGATCTTTGGTAAGATTTATAAACCCTTGTTCTAGTTTTTGTTTTTTATCCTGAATGGCTTCACAAGCGTGAATCTTGAATTCATGTTCCAGTAAATCTTTGAAGATGTTAAATGGACTCCGTACCACACCAGATGCAGCGGCATGCATGAATTCGGCGTTATTCCCCAAGGCTGAGCTGAACTCATAAACCAGTCTTGTTTTTCCCAATCCTGCATCTCCGCATATTCCGAATATGCATTTCTTAGCTTGTAAATCATCAATTCCCTTGATAAATCTTTCCACATGCGCAAATGCTTGGTTCAGGGTAGTCAATTCAAACTCTCTGCCAATAAAAGTGTTTTTTTTGCCATGCCAGCGATAGTCTCTGTTCAGTTTTTGTTTGATTACTAAAAAGCTTTGCACAGGATCTGGGAACCCTTTCGCATTAACCATTCCATACTTATGGAACTCAAAGCTGTTTTTTGCTGCAAGCATAGCATTTACCGACACAAGTATTTTACCTTCAGGCGCGTTGGTTTCCAAACGCTGTGCAAGGTTTACGGCTGTTCCAGTAACAGTAAAATCTCCTTCACGTTCTTCGCCGACTTTGGCTACTATTACCAATCCAGAATTTATCCCTATCCGGACGCCTATTTGCTCAGCTTGATTATCATTATTCATCTTGTCTTTAAGCAGTTCGAACTGTTCAATCATTTTTAACCCTGCAAGAATGGCACGCTCCGTATCCTGTTCGCTTGCTTGCTTTGCTCCAAAAAGAGCCATGATCCCGTCGCCCATATATTTATCAACAAAACCGCCATAATATGTAATACATTTGGTGAAACGTTTCATTAACTCATCAAGTTTTTTGTGGAATATCTCAGGATCAAGTTGGCTGCCAAATATCGTAGAGTTTTGTATGTCTGCAAAAAGAATACTAACTTCTCGGCGTTCGCCCTCTTTAAGCTTTAGTTTATCTTTGTGAAGTTGATTCTCTTCATCAGCGTCTAAAAAAGAATTAAAATAATTTAACCCTAATTTGTCATTCATACACACCCCAATGGGACGAAATTTAAAAAACCAATAACGAGGATCAATATCCTTGTCAAGTTAAATATTTGCAAGAATTTCCCGATTTCTAAGGAGATTGTTGATAGTATCCCGACTATGACGACAGAAATTAGCTAGCAAATTGCATGAATTGGCTTATCATCCCCCACTCATACCCCTCTTTGTGGGGAATGGGTGGGGGATGATAGCGAGCAAGAAGCAAGGAAGATGCCTCTAGTTTACTATTCGCAGCGAATTTATCAGGCGCAAGCCTAAATTGCTATCCCACAGAATAGTTGTGAATTAAATAGCCAAGCCAACAAACCAAAGACACTTTACTTATGGTTGGCATTCCCCCAAAAAAGTAATAGCAACACGGATGAGACGGATTTGACAGATTTACACGGCTTCTTTATGACAAATCTGTACTATTCTAACAGTTGATTAGCTATTTCGGCGATTTTAGTCTTTTACACTTTGTTCTTTATCTGTGTTGATCCGTTCAATCCGCTTAATCCGTGTTGCTATTCAATAAACTATTCCCTTAAATATGCTTTTACAAAAATGGGTTCATTGAATTGTTCTTGACAGATAAAATCCCTAAATCAAGGATGTGTTTTGTGACTTTATATGATTAGAAAGAAACGGATTATCGATAAGAAGGCGTTAGCACTATGGAACTGAAAACTATTCCCTTGAATGAAGACTT
>JALNXT010000095.1 GCA_023230245.1 Candidatus Cloacimonadota bacterium | reverse complement strand
TTGATACGCCTGTAACCGGCGGTAATGTGTCTTTTTATAACGAAAACCCCAGTGGTGCTATTTACCCAACCCCGGTAATCGGCATGTTGGGACTAATGAAAGACTACACAAAAGCGATGACGCAATACTTTAAGCAAGCAGGTGATAAGATTGTGCTGCTTGGTTCACTAAAAAGTGGCTTAGGCGGCTCTGAATATCTGAAGCAGGAACACAGAATAATTGCCGGAAAGCCACCTCAGATAGATTTGGCTGAAGAACTAAGGCTGCAAAAGCTGATCTTGGAACTGATTGGTGATAGAGTGATTAATAGCGCACATGATGTTTCCGATGGCGGGTTAGTTGTTTCAATCGCCGAAGCTTGCTACACGCCCCGCAGATCATTCGGCGCTTTGTTACGCTTTATTCTTCCGCAAGCACCTTCCTATGTTTACTTTGGCGAAGCTGCCGCTCGCATATTAGTGAGCGTACAGGCTGACAAGAGCGATGTTGTAAAGGAATATGCCGAAAGGTATGGGATAGAATATCACGACTTAGGTATTGTTACAGATGATGAACGCTTATCTGTGAATGCACACATCGATTTAGATATAAATGAACTTAAGCATGCCTGGTGGCATGGATTAACTCTCTAAGGAGGAGGAATGAGAATGGGAATATTCTTCGGTAACTTGTTTTGGGGGATTTTGATTATCCTGCTCGGAATATCGGTATTACTAAGAGGCTTTAACATCAATCTCCCGATTATGAAAGTCTTCTTTGCGATTGTCATTATCATGTTTGGAGTAAGATTGCTTATCGGTGGCGGGAAGCCTCGGATTCACCATTCTGGTAACCGCATTGGCAAGAGTAATATAGGCTTGTATAGCTCAGACGATCAGGAATACACCATGGTATTTGCCAGCGGAGATATCGATTTAAGCAACCTCCAAGCTGGCGCAAAAGACATGGAGATTACCGTTGTTTTCGGCTCTGCACGTGTTATCTTGCCATCTGATCTGCGCTTTAATATCCAAACCACTGCAGTATTAGGGGGGATTGTGTTACCTAAAACGGGTCATTTTGGTTTCTCTGATAACAATACCACGCTGAATCCGGAAAGTGCAACGCTGCCTATAAGAATCGAAGCTACTTCGGTTTTCGGACGTTTGGAATTTATTACAAAAGAAAGAAGTACTGAATCCCCGATGCCAGTTCCTGATATGGAACCGCTTAATCCCGAAGAAGGATTTTAGAGATAAGTAAAAGCTTGATGATGATGAAGGCGATTAATCTCAAAGCACTCTTATGCGCTTTATTTCTGTTTGCTTCTCTGGCGGTGCTAAACGCTCAAAAGATCGGCTATGCACTAAGTGGAGGCGGGGCACGCGGTTTTGCGCATATTGGGGTGTTAAAGGTACTTGAAGAAGAGGGGATTAAACCAGATTATATTGCCGGTTCGAGTATAGGAGCAATTATCGGTGCTCTTTCTGCCATGGGTTATAGTGCGGCTGAGATTGAAGACTTGTGTTTGGCAATGAATTGGGAATACCTAACCCAAGATATCCACTTGCGTGAAGACTTGTATATCGGGCAGAAGCGTTGGGCGCCATATGGCAATGCTGTGTTTGAACTTAGTGACACATGGGTGCCTCGTTTACCTTCCAGTGTTTATGTGGGAAACAGAATCAATCTTGAGCTGTTCAAATTGTTCGCACCTGCATCTCAAGTATCTTCTTTTGATGATCTGGATATCCCTTTTGCATGCAATGCCACCAATCTCATCAATGGGAAAGCTAAATCATTCAGGAGTGGCTCGCTAATGCAGGCACTAAGAGCTTCTATGTCTATCCCCAGTTTGGTGAAACCTTTTGATATCGACGGCAATATCTATATCGATGGGGGCGTATCTCAAAATCTCCCCGGTGAATTGCTGCATGAGATGGGTGCGGATGTGGTAATTGGGTGTAAAGTGAACTCATCTTTACGCAGCAGCGAACAACTGCACAACCTGATTGAAGTATTAGATCAAACCATCAATATCGGCATCACCCGTAATCTTAATGATCATTTGGACTTCATTGATTTGCTTATAGAACCTGAATTAGATGACTTTACCGCCACGGACTTTAAGTTAGTACCACAGATAATCGCAGCAGGGGAGAAATCTACCAGAGACCATCTTGACGTCATAAAAGCATATTATACCAAATTGAAAGCAGAGTATCGTGATTCAATTAGAACCACTGAACCACCCTCTTCACGGTTTAATAGGCAATTGGATACCTTCAATATCGTCAGTGTACAAGTGCATGGCAATAAGTATTTGAGTGCAGCTAAGGTTCATGAATATACAGAGCTGCGCATAGGCAGAGAGTATTCCACGTCCGAAATCTATAAAGGATGCAGAACTGCCTGGAATTCCCAAGCCTTCAGCACAATTTATCCTGTTTTAGAACGCTTGACTGATGCTAACTATATTCTGCATGTCTATGTGAAAGAAAAAGAAAGAAAGCAATTGGCAATCAACCTCACCTATAACAGTGAAGATAAACTTAGTGCCGGAGTAGTAGTTGAACTGAACAACAGCTTGCTAAAAAACTCTAAGCTGCTTACAGAAGTTAAACTGGGTGGCAAAAACGAGCTAAATATAGACTACGTGAAAAACTTCGGAGAAGAGTGGGGCGCTTACTATCGGATATTTCCCTATGTGAATGAGAAAACATTCTACAATTATAAGGATCATCATAAAACGGACAGCGTCAATTCACTTGAGTGGGGGATTACCACTGGTTTAGGTGTATTTGCCAAAGATATCCTGATCGGAGAGTTCTTTTTATATGGTAACCAAACGAGGCTTTACAATGAAATCTCCGAGACTCCATCGCTACCCCTGCATACTACTGTAAGCGGTTTTGGCGTAAAGGGTTATCACGAATCTCTGGATGACTATATCTTTCCCACAAAGGGTTCCCGCGTTATGGCTAAATTTAACTTTGCCAGGAATGCTTCTATAAGCGATTACCTCTATAGCAATCTTCAAGCAAAGTGTGAGCTGTATATTCCACTTCCGAGATACTTCAGTCTGGGCGGGAGCATAGATTTTGGCACTCATTTTAATGAAAGTGAAGATATTCAATATGATCACTTTATTATCGGTGGAGCAGATGGGTTTATGGGGTATTCCCGCAATGAGGTTAGCGCATCACATTACCAAATTGTTACCATGGGTATTACCGCCAAACCCTATAAACGCTGGTTATTCCATATGGGTGCTCAAGGGCTTAGATATTCCGAAAAAGAACTTTGGGGCATTGAAAAAGACTGGGAATATTGTGGATACGTGGGAATCGGCCACGCTAATTCGATCATGCCGGTACGCCTGAATATAGCGTTTAATGAGGCTGGGAAAGTAAATAGCTTATTTAGCTTAGGTTATGATTTTGATATCTTCAAGTTCTCCAGAAAGTAAATCTAGGTTCAGCCTTCTAATTTAAAGTTAAGTTTCTTGCGGGCATTGCCCTATCATTGCCCACTCATTGCCCATCATAAGGGCAATGGGTGGGGGTTGATAGCGAAATAGAATCTGGAAGAGAACAGAACAAGCAAGCCAGTGTTGATCTTACCGTTTTGCTATTCGATCATGCTGGAGTAGATAGAGCTTGACATTCATTGAACTTAGAAAAAGTATGTGCGACATATTTATCCATTCAGGGAGTAGATTAATGCGTAACTTTATACCACAATTTGTTCTGGATAAAACGAGAGATAAAGAGCACAATGGAAGTCTGGAAGCCAGTATTTTAAATATAGACTTGCGTGGTTTTACCGCGATTACACAGGATTTAATGCAGCAATCGGAATCGGGTGCTGAAGTGTTAAGCGATGTGATCAATACCATTTTTACGCCGGCAATTGAAGCTGTCGAAAACAGGGGCGGATTCATTTCAGGTTTTGCCGGAGATGCCTTCACCGCTATTTTCCCTCTGGAACAGGGTGCCGGTCTTGCCATTAATGCGGCACTTGCCATCCGGGATTTCTTTATTGCCAAAGGTCTCCAAAAGACAGAATTTGGCGAGCATAAAGTTTCCGTAAGGCTGGGTTTGGCGAAGGGGACAGTGCTATGGACGATCACTCATGATAGCGAACAGAGCGTTTATTGGTTCAATGGAGAGGGGATCGATCTTGCCGTTTTGGCGCAGAAAAAGGCAGCAGCAAATCAGATTGTGATTGAGAACAGAATGGCTTCAAGCTTTAGTAGGAATTCCATCCAGACCAGTAAGCTTGACCAACGGTTCAGCATCCTGGAACTATCCAAGTTTCCCGACACTAACATCAAAACAATAGCTCGCCGACTTTCACAAAAGGCATTCGTCCCTTCGCAAATATTGGAACTGAAACAGGAAGGAGAATTCCGTGAAGTGCTGTCCTGCTTCATCAATATTGCTGATCCGGAAGAACAGCATACCAAGGTAATTATCTCCCTTTGTGCAAAGTACGGTGCGTATTTCAATAAAGTAGATTGCACCGACAAAGGCTGGCTGGCGCTGGTGCTATTTGGCGCGCCCATCGCCTATGAGAAAATCGGGCTGCGAGCATTGCAGTTTTCCCACGAGCTGCAAAGACAAATAGGGAAGAATGGACGCATTGGTCTGTCTTGGGGTAAGGCTTATGCCGGATTTATTGGTTCCAAAACCAGGGGTGAATATACCGCTTTGGGAATGGCTGTAAATCTGGGTGCCAGATTCATGGATAAAGCCGAATGGGGTGAAATCTGGCTTGATCAGCGGATTCTGAAAGACACAAAACAGGAAATCGGATATGAGGACTTGGGTGATATGCGTTTTAAGGGTTACGATGATCCCATCCCAGTTTATAGACTCACCAGCATCAACACTTCTGTTTATTCTCCTCTTTACCAGACAAGCTTTGTAGGCAGAGAAGCAGAACTAAAGCAGCTTACCCAATCCTGCTCTCATCTTTTTGATAGCAAATTTGCAGGGGTTAGCTACATCTATGGTGAAGCCGGACAGGGTAAGTCCCGCTTGGTGTATGAAATACAGCAAGTACTTGGTGATAAAGTACAATACCTCAAGATGCAATGCGACTCAATTCTAAAAGGAGCACTTAATCCATTTATCTATTTGATACGACAGCAGTTTACTCGTAAGGAAACAGGCAGCACCCAAGAACGAAGAACGGATTTCCGTGAGCACTGGGCTGCATTTGTAGCAAGGCTAAAAGACTTGCCCGAAACGGATAAGACTGTTATGGAATTAGGTAGAATAGAATCTGTTATTGCCGGTCTTATCGGTTTGGAGTGGGAAGGCAGCATCTTTGCCAATCTCTCCCCCAAAGAACGACAGAGTGCTACGCAGTTTGCCCTTAAGGCGTTGATAGAAGCTTACTGCCTTGTCAAGCCTGTAGTATTGGTTCTGGAAGATTTGCACTGGATAGATTCCGAATCGAGCAACGCATTCCAGATCATAACCCGTAAGGCTAATGATATTCCCTTTAAACTGATCGTCACATCCAGATATTACGACGACCAATCACAGCCAGTTCTTAGCATAGATCCCGATGTGAATTCCGATTTCATTGATCTGAGCGGTTGGAATCTACAGACGATGAAAGAATATGTGACCGAGATATTGCAACTTCCTTCTGATGAGCAACTTAGCAAGAATCTCTTTTCAAAGACTCAAGGCAATCCCTTCTATACAGAGCAGTTGTGCCTCTACTTATTGGAAACCGAGCAGCTTGTCCGTAAAGATGAATTTTATTGCCAGAAAGAATCCAAACTTTCACTTCCAATTGGCATACATGGTTTGCTGATTGCCCGCTTGGACAGGCTGGAGGGCGAACTAAAAAGCATAGTGCTAACTGCCAGCATCCTAGGCAGAGAATTCGCCATAAATATTCTGCAGGAACTATTAACGCAACTTAAGAGCAAAGCCGGTAAGCCGGATATATTACAAGAACAAATCAATAGTGGAGAGCAGGAAAAGATTTGGAACACTCTCAACAGTATTTCCTATATCTTCAGTCATAGCCTGCTGCGGGATTCTGCCTATCAAATGCAATTGAAAAAGAAACTGCGTAAGTTGCATTTGATTGCTGCACAGGCAATGGAAAAGCTCTGTTCGGATGATAAAACCCAGTATGCAGAGATAGCCACTCATTATGATAATGCCGGAAACTGGCAGAAAGCAGTGGAACTTTACAAC
>JALNXT010000094.1 GCA_023230245.1 Candidatus Cloacimonadota bacterium | reverse complement strand
AACGCTCTATCAGGAGAGATCTATAACATAGGCGGTCATAATGAGAAGACCAATATCGATATTGTGCGTCTCGTCATTGGTTATCTGCATGATAACTACGATTCAGGGATCGACGAGTCTCTCATCACCTATGTTACAGACCGCAAGGGGCATGACCGGAGGTATGCGATCGATGCAGATAAGATCAAGCGGGATTTAGGGTGGGAACCTGAGACAATGTTTGCTGAGGGTATTGTGAAGACGATAAGGTGGTATCTGGAAAACCAGAAGTGGCTTGAAACCCTTTGTGCAGAATAAATCACATAACATATATAATAAATGATAAGGTAATTTATGTCAAAGGATAAGTATAATGTTAGGATTCTAACGGGTATACGCCCGACAACAGAAAATCAGTATGGTGAACCATTTATACATTCAAGATATTATGAATTAATTCATCAAAATGTTGATTCCAAATTGTATATGGTTACGTTTACTTATTCACGTTATGTGCAATTGCTATATCAGTTTCTTCGTGGAAAAGCCTTCAATAACGTTGAGTGTTTGAATCATTCCACTGATCCCTATATCTCACTTGGTCTTACATCTGGATTGTTGGATCAGGTATTATATCATCTTTTTCCTAGATACCAACTTAAAAAAAGAGCTTATCATCTCGGCTTACAAATGGATATTCAAAAAAACACTATCTTGCATGTACATTGGGCTTATCCACATGGTTATTATGGTGTGCAGATTGCCAAAAAATTTGGTGTTCCATGTGTTATTACTGCTCATGGATCCGATATTCATACATTTCCAAAACACAATCGATATACACAAAAATTAACTGTGGATGCCATTGAGCAGGCTGATATGGCCATTTTTGTAAGTCATAGCCTCCTAAACGATGCTAAAGAATTAGGATATTCTGGTAATAATTCCGTTATAATTCCAAATGGTCTTGATTTATCCTATTTTAAACCAATGACACGTGATCTCGCGCAAAAAAAAACAGGTTGGACACAAACAAGAAAATTTGTAGTTGGATTTGTAGGTAATTTTAGAAGTGTAAAAGGTGTTGATCGAATACCAAATATATTTAAAAATATCCAAAAAAAAGTATCAAATGTAGAGTTTATAATGGTGGGTAATGGAGAATTAGAACCAATATTACGTGATGAATGCAAACAGGCTAATCTCCAAGTAACTTTTGTCGGTAGAGTAAGGTATGACATGGTTGCAAACTGGATGAATCTCTTTGATGTAATGATATTACCGAGTCGAAATGAATCCTGGGGATGTGTCGTTGTCGAAGCATATAGTTGTGGAATCCCAGTTGTAGCAAGTGAGGTTGGTGGCATTCCTGAAGTTATGTGTGGTGCAGGTCATCTTGTACCGGATGGTGAATATTTTGATGAACGTTTCAGCGAAATTGTATGTTCTGTATTACTAGAAAATAATAATATAGATAAAGAAAGACTGAGAGAAATAGCTTCAGAGTATACGTGGGAGCGTTGCGTTTCTAATGAGAGAGAAATATATAAGATATGTTTAAATAAAAAATCTAATTTGGGTGAGGATGAGAGATCTTAATAACAGATAGCGTATAATTTCTAAATCCATGGCCTTAAATATAACTAACTGTTAATAAATTATATCATTCAAACTCTATATTGCCTTAAGTTACTAGAAACTCGAATGCTGGTGCCACTTTTACACCCAATTAAATGATGGAAACATAATTATGACTCGGTTGCAATTCATGTTGGATTATCTTCATAACCTTGCAAGATATTTACCACATGTATCGTTCATTGCAGTAATCACATTATTAGTAGGTCTCGGCATAAGTGGAAATTATAGCTTGGTATTTAAGGGTGCGTCCTATCTGATCCCGTTGTTGATTATATCTCTTCTCCTCATAATATCTAATCAAAAGAATCTATGTAATGATGATCATTTTCAGCTATTCATTTCATTTAGACAACTACTGTATCTGTATGTGATTTTTAGCATTGTCTTATTGACATTACTAAGGTTAGATATTCGAGGTTTCCCCAATCTAATAATTTTTGTAATGATATATATTACAATTATTCTTCAGATTTTCTCAAAAAATTTATATAAATCAATGATATTGATTGAATTGATATTAACGACTACTATATTGATATTGTCACGTTTTTTTTCAGTGGCATATTATTATGCGGACACAGATTTGCTCTTTCATGCTAATGTTGCATCAGGAATACTCTCTACAGGAGCCATTCTCCCAAGTGAGATCATGGTCCAATACTTGATGTTTCCCATATATCAGATATATATAGCAATAGCCACTTGTCTGACATCACTGCCGTCAAATGTATCAATATATGTGTGTTCAGTATTTCCAGTTATATCTTCATTAATTTTCATATATTATATCTCATATTATTTCACAAAATCTGAAAGAATATCTCTATTAGCTGCTTTTTGTTTTTCAGTTATTCCTGTTGTAGTTATGAATTTAAAGTTAATTGCCCCTCGGGCGATGGCAACATTTGGAGCCATAATTGTATTTTATCTTATATTCAACAGTCATATTAAAAATCCAAAAATCTTAGCATCGTTATCATTAGTTTCAGCAATGTATTTGGTACTTGTACACCCAGCTCAACAGTTATTTATTTTAATAATTCTATTAATCATATGTATAGGCAGCCTATTATATTTCAAAAAGTTCATTATTGGTAATAGAATCGTATATATTATTGTTATTTTACTCTCTTTATTATATATTACTCTCAGTTACTTATCTAATGTTTTAGGTATTATAGATAGTCGATTTTTTTCCGAAATTGAAATGGGTAATGTAAATACAGTAAATGAGGTTATTACAGGCAATGAAATAGGGTTTTTCATCAATAACTTAGCACCTGCTTTTTTATTGTTATTTATGTTTCTTGGATTATTTGTACTTCTTGCCAAAATAAGTCTCAATAAAAAAGTGGTAATCTTAATTCCTTTATTATCTATAACCTTTTTATTTTATATTCCTGGAATAGCAGATATGTTTCCTTTTATATCTCAATCGTTACAATTTTATAGATTTCAATTCCCCCTCAGTGTATTTTTTGCTATATTAATGGGGATTGGTTGTGTTGCTCTTATAAATCTATTATATGAAAATAAATCTGTGAGAAAAATCTCATTAGTTTTGCCAATTATTCTCTGTATTCTTATTGTGATTTCATCACTGTTTGTAGGCTATGATGCTGATAATAACGCGATCTTTATTGATACAGACGTGACATCAAGACTATATGCTCATTTTGATGAGGGGGATTTATATCTGTTTGATAACATTCAAAACTATATCGAATCTGGTTCATTATTATATACGGATTTCTCACTTTACAAATATTATTTTAAAAACCCAAGTGTACAGATACTTGGTCAATCATACTATGACTATGCGGATAATTTCCAGGAGCTATTTCAGATGAACGTGAATGTTGAAGATAGAAGCTATGTTATTTTTCGATCTCAGGCATATTATGAAACTAGATTAACAGTGTCTACAGGAGACCAACAGACATATATTGATCCATCATATTTATCAACATACCAGTTCGAAGAGAATGTTTTCTTGCTTAATACCATTTATGACAATGATGAAGGTACTATCTACACAAGAGGGATAGTATGAATAATAGATATTCAACCGATCTTCCACTAATTAGCGTAATCGTTCCAGTATACAATGTTGAACCCTATCTACCTACGTGTATTGAATCAATCCTTAACCAGACATATGATAATTTGGATATTATTCTAATTGCTGCTACATCGTCTGATAATTCGGTTGCCATTTGTGATTTATATGGTAAAAATGATGATCGAATTAATGTTATTCATCGTGAAGCAAAAGGATTATCAGATGCCAGAAACGTAGGTATTGAAAATGCCGAGGGAGAATATCTCAGTTTTATTGATTCTGATGATTTTATATCCCTAGATTTTATTGAAACTCTATATTTAATATGTAAAAAATATAATTGTGATATTGCTCAATGTAATGTTATGAAAATTGCATTTGATATAAATGATCCAATTTTGGAAGAAAATCCAGAATCTTTAAAAACTTTCTCAGGAATTGACATGTGCTACAATTTCTATAATGAATTATCTCTATCAACAGTTGTTACTTGGAGCAAATTATATCGAAAAAAATTATTTGAAATCATTCGATTTCCCGTCGGTAAACTTCATGAGGACGTAGCAACAACACATCAATTATTTTATCTCTCACATAAGGTGGGTGTTACCAACAAAAAATTATATTATTATCGTCAAGTAGAAACAAGTATCATGGGACAACCTTATACTCTCAAGAGGTTAGACGGACTGCAATTCTATGAAGAGAGATGGCGTTTTTTCCAAGAAAGACACGAAGATAAATTATCAGCTCTCACATTATATAGATATGCGACGTCAATTCCATATCATCTGCAACAGATAAAAAAATATGTACCCAATTCTCAGATAATACAGAAATCCCTAAAATTAAAATGTAGGTCTGCTTATATTATGATTATTAAAAATAAAAATATATCAATTAAATATAAAATGTTGGCAACTTTAATATGTAATTTCCCAAATTTAACTAAAATGTTGGTATTGATTAAACATTTAACCCTTGGAAAACAGATATGAAGATGATTTTAATCATGAAGAAATATATCCCCAATTCAGTTTGGTCTATATTAGCAGCTAATTATACTCAGATGATATACCGGAAAGATACTTGTATGTTAAAAAAAACTGCTAATAAAAAGCGATTAATATTATTAGGATCTCCTGAACATGGAAATCTTGGTGATCATGCAATTGCATCCGCCGAAATTAAATATTTAAGAGCTACATACCCAAATATTCCAATTATTGATCTTACAGGTCCATATGTTCGTAAATGTAAGTCTATAATACAATCTAATACCAATGCGAATGATATCTTAATTATAACTGGTGGTGGGTTTTTAGGCAGTTTATGGATGACGGAAGAAAGCATGGTCAGGGAAATTCTGAGTACTTTCCCAAAAAATAAAATAATTATATTCCCGCAAACGATTTATTTTGATGACACAAATTTTGGGCACAAAGAATTACAAAAATCACTAAAATACTATCAAAATCACCCTAATTTACATATTTGTTTGAGAGACCAAGCCTCATTTGAATTTGTAAAACAAAATTTTATTGGCGGATCATTTCATCATGCGTATTTAATACCAGATATGGCCTTATATCTTAATAAATCTTCATTTGATAGTAAACGACAGGGAATTCTACTTTGTTTACGTGAAGATAAAGAAAGTTGTTTGTCTTCAATGGATAAAAAACAAATACAGAATATTGCGGTTACATGTGATGAAAAAGTAATATTTACAACTACTGTTCTTGCAAAAAATGTAACCAAAAGTATGCGTGAAAGAGAACTGTCCAAAAAATTTTCGGAATTTTCTCATGTCAAATTAGTTATTACTGACCGTTTGCACGGGATGTTGTTTGCAGCGGTTACTGGAACCCCCTGTATTGCATTTAATAATCTAAGTAAAAAAGTAGGTGGGGTTTATCAATGGATATCTTCGTTACACTATGTGAAAATATTGAATAATGCTGATAATCTTTCATCTGAGATTTATGATTTATTGAAATATGAGTCTTGTTTGTACGATCCTACATTCTTATATGTGGATTTTGCTAAACTCGCAGACATAATAAACGAGGATTAATAGCATGGATAAAGAAAAAATAATACTGTCTCTTCTAGGATCAATCATTTTAATCGTCATCCTCTGTTCTATTGGAATAATATGTCAAACAGATATTTCACCAAATATGGAAAATGAAGCTAATATTGTTGTTCATATCAGTTATGATGATGTTTACTTAGTATTGAATGAATTAATAGAAAATCAGGAAACATATTCAAGTATTTTCCAATGTCATGAATTTGCAGCACTAAAATCTCTACATGAGCAATATGGGGCTATATTTACCTTATATGTTTATGAACAGGTTGGCGATTACTCCATATCAAATGTTCCAGTCAAATATAAAGATGAATTTAATGCTAATTCAGACTGGTTGAAATTCGGGTATCATGGTATTAGCCCCGAATATCCAATATTTAATGAGAGCATATCACTTGAACAATTCATAACATCATATAATTCAGTCAGGAATGCAGTT
>JALNXT010000093.1 GCA_023230245.1 Candidatus Cloacimonadota bacterium | reverse complement strand
GATCTTTGCCATGCCAAACATCAGCTTGCGGAAGATATTGCTCCAGGAATAAAAGCAGTTGGTCTTGTCCTTCATCCTCAGCAGCTCGGTGTATTGTTTCAAATCGGTGCGGTATTCTTCGCTGGGTTTTAGTGCTTTCAGGTTTTTGCTGATGGCAGTAAGCCGTGCATTCCCTGCATGATTACTACTTTGCGGCAATCTACGCGCAATAATCTTGTTTAGCCTGCGGTTGTAATAGTAAACCAAGCCATCACATTTCCCGCTGTAGGCTTGCAACATGTTCTTGAATTGTACTTCCATGAGTTCTCCTATTATGTTTATATTTTCATTAGAGCATCATCATACTATGTTCATACTTAGGCATGTTTAGTGTCTGAGTATTGCCTGTGCAGAGTATGATATGCTTCCTACTATCTATAGGCTAACATTTGGGGGTTGTATATGTATTGAGAGAGCCAATAATAAAACCGCAATCTAGGTAAATAATCATTGACATATTATCCCTATCAAACAGGTTATCTATACGAGTTAAAATAATTAATACAAGGAGGAATAGTGATTTGCCCTTTCTGCAATGGAACTATGGAATCAGGCAAAACTGAAATTAGAAGCAAAGTACGTAACATCGAAAATGGTGATAGTCGTGACAGGTATCATAAAGAAATTCACCGTAAATTTCACTGCAACAATTGTGGTGCTAAAATTGAGCATAGAGAGCGTCCGGAACCCTATCTGGAGGTTGTGGATACTTACAACGAAGTAGATAGGATTTGTAGGCTTATCAAAGCAAAACTGAGAAGGCTGCATCCTGATCACAGCATTTTACATATGAACGAAGGTGTAGCTAATACCCCAATTATGAGACAATACTATTTACCCGCTAACCAATGCAGAAAAGAAGAAGAAAGGGATTATGAGACCCAGATTGAAAAGGCAATGTATGAAACACTAAAGAATGACTGGGATATGATTAGCACTATAATAGCACATGTATTTATCGATTATATGGTAAACGGGGGGATGAGAATGAAGAAGCGCAAATTTAATGGAAAGCTAAGCACTGCAGCAATACAAAGATTGAACAGCAGAGGAATAGATTTTAACTGGAGAATTATAAAAAAACCAAATCACGAAAACAAATAACACTACCAAAACCTAGTATTTTGGTGCAATTTATTGAAAATCCAACATGCTAAAGCCTTGTAAGACATATATTTAGCTTGACATGAATAGTAGGATACGCTTTATTGTCCCATATAGTGATTGACCCTATGGGTAAACATCAATCACAAAATGGAGACTTAATGACTGTAAGACGTAAACAAGCCCATTCGTGGGCAAATCACATGGAAGAGCAAACCAAGCCCTTCCTCGCAACAGACAAACAACAAGCGTTTAACGCTATTTGTAATGTACTGATCAAGCAAAACAAACTGCTTATCGGAGAGCACTGCTTAAGTCACGAAGATGAAAGGACTGTAAGGCTGCAACTAAAGCAATTCAAAAGCAAATGCAGGCAGATGATGCAGGATGGTGAAGGCGTATTTGAATGCGCTAAACGCTATTACATGCTATGCCATGCGTATCTAACTGAATTCACTGCTACCCATGGCTACGATGACTATCACAGTTATCTGGAAGGGTTGTGGCTAAAGAATCAACTTATGGAATGGGAAAATTATGATGGGTGTGTGCGTATAATGCACCTTATTAATCACCCCGGGAAAGGCATTAGCCCCTGGGAATTGTTTAGGGCAACGGAAACAGATGCGCAAGCTAAGGTCGCACGCCGTAGCGACAATAGTGTAAACATAGGCGGAACGGCGTCCGCCTCTACGAACGAAGCAGAATCACTTGCCTTCGTGGAATTAGAAGAGTGGCAGAAGGAATTGTATTGGCAACTTTACAGCCCTTTGGACGCAACAAACATGCAAGAAGATATAACAGGTAATGATGGCATTAATGTGGGCAATAGTTCGCTGGCTATCCCAAAGTACGACAGTAAATACATTCAAGATATAATGAAAGAGAAAGTTCGCTTGCTGGATAAGAAGCAAAAGGGTGCGTTGAACGAAGCAGAAGCCAAGGATTTAGATTTTATTGCTAAAGTCCTGCAAGATGCTTTGGGGGGTAAAACCAAAATTAAGAACGCTACCAAACTTAAACGGGAACGGATATTTAAGAAAACTGAAGATAATAAGAGCTATGCTTGTGTTAAAATGAGCATTAACCGCGTTATCGCTATTTTCCCAGTGGGAAGCTCGGAACGTGAGCTGATTGACACACACTTCCGCTTCCTAAATGGCAAGTTCTGTTGGGAAAGTGCGAAACAGAGGCGCAAGCAGAATTAATCGGCATAGCAAATTTAAATAGAAAATGGCGGGAGCACACCCCCCGCCTTTTTCTTTTATCATCACTTTCATCGTTTCATCGTTTCCGCTGCCTGTAGCTGGGAAGAGAAGATTAGGATATAGTATCTATAGATATAGTTAAATATATGATATATATAGTATATATGAATATGTATCTCTCCTCTCTCTCTGAGTGTAGGGGGCTGGGAAGTGATGAAATGATGGAAATGATGAATCTAAAGTATAGAGGTATAACCTAAATTTGGTTAATCAATAAGGGATATCTTCGTTTTTATTACCCAGCATCCCTTCATACATTATACCTAATCGATGATGCCCAGTATTTGTATTCTTCTCATATTTACCTATAAGATTTCGGTAATGTCGATTGCCAGAGTTGTCATTTAAGTTCGACGAGTAGTGCATCATCTTTTCGGGTGTCAAAAACAAAGCAGAGTCCATATTCTTAAATATATTAATATTCGCAATACTCATATCTCTGCAATCATATTTTAGCACTAACCCAAGCGACATCATATCTAAACTATTAACATATTTCTTATCGATAACAATACTGCTGTTACTTAACAGTTCTGAGCTTCCAACAATTTCAAAGGGTATATTTATCTTAGGTGGTAGCGATTTGTATATTGCGGATTGTTTTGAGAATTTACCTATATTAGTTAATCCCAAGATTACAATTATCATAACTAACACTATGATCCCACAGCTACTTGTTTTAAGCTTCTTTCCGCAATGGGGACAAGATTTGGCATCCGTGCTAACATCTTGTCCACATTCTTTACATTTTTTCAAAGCCATACTTAACTCCATCCACAATATTAAACACGGTCATGAGAATAGACAGTGTATTATATGTCAAGAAATAACTCTAAATATATCTACAGTTCATCTTTTAATAGCCTGTTAGCACTCGAGGCGAGTGCTGGTACACTGCGGTTTGACTTACAATTACGCTGCGATATGTTTCGTAAAAGCCTTCCCGCTTTCACACAGCGTAATTGTGAGTTAAACGGAATATGTGAGGGCTTTTCTTTTAACTAAAAAAACGAATCCCTCATTTCTTTTAAATAAATGAGCCGACTCTTTCATTTCTTTTAACTCATAAATCGGCGATGTTAAAGCTCGGAGTGTTTCATTACGAAGATATCCCGCCGATTGTATAAGTCAAAAGCCTTCCCACATTTCTTTTAACTCATAAATCGGCGAAGTTGTAGCTGGTGGCGGGTTATTACGAAGATATCGTCGCCGATTTATAAGTCAAAACTGAAGCTCCCACGAAATGTTAGCCTAAAGATATCAGCCGATGCACAAACAATAATCAAGGCATGCGGCTGAAGGAATACATTATGGCAAGTACACAATTTGACACAGAGAAATTGGGGCTGGTAAGCGTTGGCTTCGCAATTGCAAAACCGGAGGTGGTACTAAAGCCTTTGGTGGATGTGATGTCCCGGATCAAGAATGGTAGCTATAAAGCAATGGTAAAGCAGATCAGGGATTATGCCGCAAACGGCGATAACGCCAATGTGGCAAAATGGAAAAAGAACCTGCCCTACTTCGTGTATGGGGTGGTAAATGGCACACGCAAAGCGGAGAATGTGCAGCAATGCAATGGGATAGTGCTGGATTTCGATCATGTGGAGGATATCGAAGCTTTCAAGCTGAAAGCAGTGGAAATGATTCCCGGGGCAAAATACATCTTCCGCAGCCCCAATGATGGGGTGAAGGTATTGGTTGCCTTTGCCAAGCCTGTAGCAGAGCCAAAGCTGTATAAGCTGATATGGGACAGTTTGGCACAAGAAGCAGAGAACTTAATGGGGAAAAAGCCGGATGCCACTGCCGATATGAGCCGTGCTTGTTTTGTTAGCTGGGATGAAGAGCTTATCTGCACCCAGAATGAAGCTTTGGATCCGGACATGTTTTTGGATAGCTTAAGCTCTGTGGCGGACGAGGAAGGAAAGGGTGATGCAAGGTTCTCTGAAGCGATAAAGGAGATTCACGCCACTCTGGAGATAGACAATCAGGATAGGATTGTGGACGATCCCGGAGAGCATTATGTGGAATTGGCGGTGGAATACCTATGCGGGCAGAAGATAAAATATCAGGAGTGGATGAAGGTGTGCATTGCCCTATACAACCATTTGGGGGATAGGGGAAAGGATTATTGGGACAAGTTTCTGCACAATCCCAATTACCCTCATGAAACACAAGAGAATCTGGATAAGCTGTGGCAGAGTCTGCAAAAGTATCCTTCTGTAAAGATAGGCAGTTTGTTCTATATTGCAGGTGCTTATGGCTGGCGAAACGTTATTGCCCCGCAAAGCAGGAACTATTCACTGGGAGATTATCCGGAGCTAATCCGCATGTTTCAGGATAAGAAAGATGTGGATTTGGAGCTCAGCAAACTGCCGAAAGAATTGCGGGAATATGTGGAGATATTAAACCAAATTACAGATAGCAGCGAAGGGGCAAAACTAACCGCTCTCCTGCCAATCGTGGCAAGCAGCATAGGAAACCGAATCGCAATCTGCAACGCAGGTGCCAAACACTATTGCAATATCTGGGCGGTTATCATTGGTCCCAGTAGTATCTCGCGCAAAACCACAGTTATCAACCTTGCCCTAAAATGCCTGGATGAGCATCATAAGAAAATGAATAAACTGGAATCTAAGGAACGCATCGAAAAGAGCATCGTGCTGAATAAACCCACCCAAGCAAGGCTGATGAATCTGCTATCTATAAACCCCAACCGTGTTATTGTGCAAACGGAAATGAGCGCGTGGATGCTGGAAATGCAGAAGAACTATAACGCCGGGATGAAAGCAGAAATCACAGATATGTTCGATGGTAACGATAAAGCAATAGCAAAAATGGATGTGAACGAATATATCAGGAAACCCGCATTCAGCATCATTGGCGGCACCACAGAAGAATGGTTCTTTAGCGAGCTGAAAGATGCAGCAGACCAAAGAGGAGGCTTTCTGCAACGCTTGTTAGTATGCTTCTACCGCAATATAGATGTGAGCAAAATGGATTTTAGCACCAGAGACAGCAGCAGGCACGAAGCGAGGCTAAAAGACTATAGCATTATATTGGAGACTCTGATGGAACTGAAAGGAACGCATTATCTTCGGCTGAGTAGCGAGGCTTCCGAACTACGCAACACAAGGTATTGCACCATGATGCGGCACTTTGCGGCGCAGGGGAATGACCCGCTGCTATCATATCTAACCCGGATATATGATAACTACTTCTTCCGCTTCAGCATCTTGATATTTGCCATGAAAAACTGGCAGGATATCCGCGAAGCACAAGAAAGTAGCAGCGTTGCCAAATACTTTAACAAGCAAGAGATAGATACAGAAACAGCCAATGAAGCGATGTATCTGTGCGATTACTACTTCGAGAATACCAAGCCCTTCATCCAGGATTTGGCGGAAGGTGGCAAACTGGAGTTCGAAAAGAAAATAGTGGATATCCTGCGCAAACATGGCTTAAGCGAAATCCCACATCATAGGCTGCTGTCTGCTTCCAGAATGACGGCACAAGAGTTTCGCCGTTGTTTGGATAGCTTGATAGAACGGCAAGGGCTTATCTGCATAGAAAGAAAGGGATACCAAAACAGGATTGAAAGGTTCTATCGGCTGAATCCCGTGTTAGTGTAAGGACGTGAGGGCGTTCTGTGTGGGTTAGGCAGAAGTGGTTTAGTTAAGAGTTAAAAGTTAAGAGTTAAGCTGCGCTAGGAATGCCTGCGTCCTCGCAGGCAAGGCTCTATCTAGCCTGCACTCGAGCAGTCGAGTGTCCTCGTCGGTAGTTAAAAGAAACTGTGGGCGGGGACACCACACAAC
>JALNXT010000092.1 GCA_023230245.1 Candidatus Cloacimonadota bacterium | reverse complement strand
AGCTTTGGACTTTTAGCTATACTCATGCTTTCTTTTAACACAGAGAAAAAGCAGAGGAACTTTAACAAAGAGTAAAAGAGCCAAAGAGGAAAAGAGAGAGATTAAAAGCTTTATATCCATCAGCTTAGCGCAGCTTAACTCTTAATTCTTAACTTTATTAATCCCCTTTGCTCTGTTTTTAACGTATTTATCTCCCCTCCCACGCCTGTTGGACAAAGCACGGGAAGAGCAGTAGAGGAGTATCTGTGGCATGAAAGGGAGCAAAGAGCATGATACTGTTTGGAGTGCTTCCTGCCAAACTAATTAGTCACATGTTTGCTTAATTACTCTATACTTTTAGGCTCATATATGCAACGATACCTTTAGGGCAGGTTGGACTTCAACATTACGGGGTTAACCCTAAATTACCCCTGCTTTAATCAGGTCGTGCATATGCAACATACCAACTGGTTCCAACAGATCGTTCACAACAGGGAGCATGGTGATTTTGTGGCGTTCCATCAGGTTCAAGGCATCAACAGCCAATTCTTCCGGATGCAGATGTTTAGGGTTGGCAGTCATACAGGCACCTGCGGAATAGGAAAGCAATTCATTACCTTTGATGTGGAGTTGGCGCCGCAAATCACCATCGGTAATCATACCACTAAGCTTATTTGTTATATCAATCACCGCGGTACAGCCAAGCTTTTTGGAGGTCATCTCCATGATCGCTTCGGACATGGTGGCAGTGTCGATCACGATGGGTAGTTCTTCGTCGCTGTGCATCAGGTCTGAAACCCTTAGTAAAAGCTTTTTGCCAATGGTGCCACCGGGATGAAAACGAGCATAATCTTGCAATTGGAAGTTATTGTGCCTCAGCAACGCAATCGCCAGAGCATCACCCACCGCCAAAGCTACTGTCGTGGAAGATGTTGGCACCAAGCCCAAAGGTTCATATTCGGCAGGAATGCTGCAATCTAAGACCACATCTGCGCTCTTCGCCAATTGGGAAGTAAGCGAGCCGGTTAACGCGATGATGGGTACATGGTTGAACTTCAAAAAGGGGATAATAGAGATTAGTTCAGAAGAGTTTCCGCTATTGGACACAGCGATAACCACATCTTCAGGATTAATCATCCCCAGATCGCCATGGATACCTTCCGCAGCGTGTAAAAAGATTGAGGTGGTGCCTGTGGAAGCGAGAGTGGCACTAATCTTGCGGGCAATGATACCAGTTTTACCGATACCGGTAAGCACAACCTTGCCTTTGCAATTGCACAACAGCTCGTAAGCCTGCTCAATCGCTTTACTATCAAGCTGCTCAGCCACCTTTAAAATGGCTGAGGCTTCCAGTTTTAACTCGTTTTTAACAATATCGCTGCTGTTCATTTGTGGCTTGTGATGGTCTGTATCGCGGCGTCGAAATCCATGGTACCCAGATCGCCTTTGGTATGTTGACGCAAGGTTACCTGGTTGTTAGCCGCTTCGTTTTTACCGACAATACACATGAAGGGTATCTTCTTAAGTTCCGCTTCACGTATCTTATAGCCCATCTTTTCGCTACGGGAATCTATCTCACAACGCAAGCCCATAGCTTGCATCTTTTCCATGATTTCGCTTGCGTAATCGAACTGTCCATCGGTAATAGGAATCAACATAACTTGTACGGGGCTAAGCCATAAAGGCAGATTGCCGCCATGATACTCCAGTAAAGTGGCAAAGAAACGCTCCACCGAGCCAAGCACGGCACGATGAATCATAAAGGGCTGATGAGGGCTGTTATCTGCGCCGATATACTGCATATTAAAGCGTTTAGGCAGGTTGAAATCAAATTGTATGGTAGTACATTGCCAGGCTCTTCCGATCGCATCCTTGATCTTAATATCGATCTTGGGACCGTAGAAAGCACCGCCACCTTCATCCACACTGTAATCCAAATCCAGCTTCTTTAGCGAGGCTGCCAGGCTTTCAGTTGCCTTATCCCAATCTGCTTTTTCGCCCACTGAACCTTCCGGCTGGGTGGATAGATAGATCATGAAGTCTTTGAACCCAAAGTGTTTAAGCATATCAAGAGAAAACACGATTAGCTTTTCCACTTCGGCATCGAGCTGCTCCGGAGTGCAGATGATATGTGCATCGTCCTGTGTGAATCCACGTACCCGCATCAAGCCATGCAATACGCCCGAACGCTCATAACGATACACTGTGCCGAGTTCCGCCAAGCGAATGGGAAGCTCGCGGTAGCTGTGATGATTGGCGTTGTAGATATGGATATGGAAGGGGCAATTCATCGGCTTGATATAGTATTCCTGATCTTCCACTTGCATGGGGCTGTACATGTTTTCTTTATAGAAACCGAGGTGACCGGAAGTCTCCCAAAGGTTGCTGCGTCCCACATGCGGGGTATAGACAAGCTTGTAGCCTCGGCGTAAATGCTCTTCTTTCCAATAACTTTCTATCTGATGGCGGATCATGGCGCCATTGGGATGCCAGAGCACTAAGCCCGCGCCTACTTCGTCGTTTATTGAGAATAAATCGAGGTCTTTACCCAGTTTGCGATGATCTCGTTTCGCCGCTTCTTCCAGAAACACCAGATATTCGTTAAGCTCTTTATTGGAAGGGAAGCTGATGCCGTAGATGCGTTTCAGCATCTTGTTCTTTTCGTCACCACGCCAGTATGCGCCAGAGGTTTTAAGCAGCTTTATGGCTTTTATCTTGGAAGTATTCTGTAAATGGGGTCCACGGCAGAGATCTACAAAATCTCCCTGGCGATAGCTACTGATGATATCGGTATCGGGAATAGCATCTAAAAGCTCCAGTTTATAGCTTTCGCCCATGTCCGCAAACATCTTGATAGCTTCGGCTTTACTTAGCTCGGTGCGGGCATAGGGGAGAGCCATAGCGCTTAGTTCTTGCATGCGTTTCTCTATCAACAATAGTTCTTCATCGGTGAAGGGGGTTTCTCTATCAAAATCGTAATAGAAGCCTTGCTCGATGGCAGGGCCTATGGTAACCAATACTTCGGGATATAGCTGTTTAACGGCTTGCGCCATGAGGTGGGAAGTGCTATGCCAATATACTTCCTTGCCAATCTCGCTTTTAAAGGTATGCAAGACTAAATTGGCATCGCTATCTATCATGTGCTCCAGATCTATCAATTTGCCGTTCAATTCGGCGCATATCGAGGCGTCTGCCAAGCGGGGACTGATATCCGTGGCTACGGCAAGAGCGCTTACTGGTTTATCATACTGTTTAACGCTACCATCAGGCAGGGTGATGGAAATACTCATATCTTACTCCTAAATATTAAAGAATCATTGTCTGTTATTACTTTCTTAACTTAAGTACTCGAAAACTCATAACAGGCTATTTGTCAAGTTTATCGTGTATTTTCATCATCCGCATCGAATGGAAGATCACAAATAGGGTTACTCCCACATCGGCAATAATCGCTTCCCACAACCCGCTAACCCCCGCTAACCCTGATATCATCACTAGTGCCTTCACACCCAGGGCGATGGAGATATTTTGCCACACCAGGCGGTTAGTTGATTTTGATAGACTAAAGGCAATGCCAAGCTGTTCGGGTTTGTCGTTTAATAGCACCACATCAGCAGATTCTATCGATGCCTGTGCGCCTATCTTGCCCATGGCGATACCCACATCTGCTCGTGCCAATACGGGTGCATCGTTCAAGCCATCACCACAGTAGGCAACTTTTCCATTGGTATTTGCCATAATCTCTTCAAGTTTATGCAGCTTTTGCTCGGGCAACATGCCGGCATAAAAACTATCCAAACCAAGTTCTTGGGCTACCAGAGCGGCTTTAGGTTCTCTATCTCCAGATAGCATACTGAGGTGCTTGATGCCATTTTTCCGTAGCCGAGCCAAGCTTTGTTTCATATTGGGCTTAATCTCATCTTCGAAAGTAACACAGCCCAGATAGATATCGTTTTTAACCGCATGCACAGCGCTAAAAGACCCTGCATCCATAAAGCTTTGATAACCGAGGCTGCGTAAAAAAGCTTCACTTCCCGCTACGTAGCTATCGCTGCCATAGAGCATTTGAACCCCCTTTCCAGGATATTCGGTAAATGAACCTATTTCGGAAGGATTGAAATCACCATTAAAGCTTGCTCTGATTGCTATGGCAAAGGGATGCGCTGAAGTATGCTCGCAAAGATATAGGGCATTGGTAAGTTCTGTTCTATTTGAATTGGCGGCGCTAAGGATGTTACGCACTTTTAGCTCGCCAGTGGTCAATGTCCCTGTCTTATCGAAAACTAAGGTGTGGACTTTCCGCAAGGTGTCCAAATACACACTACCCTTAAAGATAACCCCTCGCTTAGCAGCCATACCGATACCAATGTAATAACTTAGGGGTATGGATATTACCAGCGCACAGGGGCAGGAAACGATCAGGAATACCAGTGAGCGTTTGAACCATACTTGCCCCGGATAGCCAAGCAGCAAAGGAATGAGAAATACGAGCAAAGCTGTGCCCACAACGGCAGGGGTATAAACTCTGGCAAAGCGAGTGATGAATTTCTCGGTGCTAGATTTCTTGGCACTGGCGTTTTCTATCAAGCGAAGAATGCGCGAGATCATGCTTTCTGCTTCGTTACTAATTACTTTCACTTCGATGAGGGCATTGCTATTTACAAATCCGGCAAATACCTCTGAGCCAGGAGTTACCAAAACTGGCTCTGCTTCTCCGGTGAGCGAAGAAGTATCAACGGTTGATTCGCCTTTAATTATCTGTCCATCCAGGGCTATTCTTTCTCCGGCGTAAACGAGGATGGTATCATTGATTTTAGCTTCCGAGAGTTTGATTTCTTTAATCCCATCATCGGTTTTCAAATGTACAGATTCCGGCTTTAGTGCTAGCATAGTTTTCACTAAGCCTCTGCTTTTATTAATCGCTTTGCCTTCCAGGTATTCACCCGCTTCAAAAAGTATCATTACAGCAGCAGCTTCGGTAAATTCTCCCAGATACAATGCTCCGAAAGTTGCGATGGTCATCAGAAAGTTCTCGGCAAATATCTGACGGGAAAATACTTCCTTTATGGATGCATACACAACTCTGTGGCTGGCAATAGCATATGCGATTAAACCAAGGATTATCGATATAAAGCCCGAAAACGCCATCGAACTTACAAGGATTAGAACCGACAGAACAATGAACCAAGGCTTTTTATCCTCTTCTTGAACACCCTCACCCGCTGTGATGAGCTGGACACCAGGTTCTATTCTGCTCGCGATGGTGTTCAACCTTTTGAGTGGCATTTTTACTTGATCGTTGTATTGAACGGTCAACCTCTTATTCATAAAATCGAGATTGGCAGCAGCTACTTCCGGCAAGAGCTTGATCTCACTTTCAATTTTTGCACTACAATTGGGGCAGTTTAGGTTCTGAACGTCATATTCTTCTATTATCATCTCTGTTCCTTTAGATGCAAAAGAGCCAGCTCAAAGATAGATTTCACATGGCTGTCATCCAAGCTATAATAGACGGTAATTCCTTCTTTCCGATACTTAACTAAACGGTTTAACCTTAGCAGCTTAAGTTGATGAGAAACAGTAGATTGCTGCATATTTACCAGAGTCGATAAATCTGCTACACATAGCTCATGATGCATAAGGAAATAGAGTATTTTGAGCCTTGTCCCATCTCCAAATACCTTAAAGAAATCCGCCATGTGATTTATAACATCATCTGCTGGTAACGCTTTTTGGGTATTAAGCATCTCCGCTGGATCAATGTTCTTGCATAAGCATACTCTATCTTCCATCTCGTCTCCTATATATGAATACGTATTCACATATATAGAGTATAGAGGAAATAGTGTGGAAGCCAAGTAAAATCTGTCTTTGACTTTTAAAGTGGCGACTGTATCTTCTTAACCAACCTTGCTATCTACCAGTTCGCCACTTTAAGAGTTAAAAGTTAAGCTTGCTTGTTGATCCCTATCAATGCCCACTCATTGCCCTTGTCATGGACAATAGGTGGGCAATGATAGGGCAATGCTTGCAAGAAATCTGAGTGAGTGATCTTTTTGAAGATGCGGTAAGAATGTAAACAGCGCTAGAATTGGAAAGAGAGATTAACTTGGCAGCTTAAACCGCCCCATTGGGTTTGCTTAACCCCTTCCGAAGGTTCTTCAGTGCTTGTCGAAGGTTTAGCAAACAAATCGCTCCACTTTATCGGTGCTAATTGTCGTATTTGGATTTCCAATAACCCTGCGCCTTTACGATAGGAAGCTTGCATGGGAAAACGAAAGTAACCATTGATATCATCTTGCCAGTTATAGTGGTTGGTATCGTAGGTAAATAAAAAGGGATATAGCACTACTTTACGATT
>JALNXT010000091.1 GCA_023230245.1 Candidatus Cloacimonadota bacterium | reverse complement strand
AATAGCAGAGGGCACAACTCCGAACCAATTCATCAGATCGGCAAATAGTACCGCCCGCTGGCTGAGATTACTTAGCTGGCTAAAATCGAAGCTAAAGTAAAATGCTTTGAAAATGGGGATATCCACCTTTGTGGCACAACCACCGTGGTATAAATAGGCTTGTCCGTTCACAGGTCCATCCTCGAAGGCAAAGGCATTCTGTGAGCCTATTTCCGGGTAGGGAACCAAGTCTGCATACCAATCTGGCACAGCGTCATTAGCCAGAATACAATCCGGGCTGTTTGCATAAACGCTATATTCCGTACCTGCAATCCCAATAGGAGAGCCATTCAGACACAGAATAGTGCCGTTTTGATAGTTTAGGCTTTCCGGTCCTGCCAATCCATTCGTGCCTCCACCCAAACCGGTAGCAATATAATTTGTGCGCAGGTAACCATTTAGAAGCTGTTTCATGGTGTTAGAATTTGGCGTTCCACCCTGGCTAAAAGCCCATCCATCCGAGGCAAAGAGAAGGTTATTGGGAGCTGCAATGGTGCCAGCATCCAAGTAGTTCATCAGCACGCTGGCAAAATTAAGAGCTTTGGGGCTTTGGCTGCCTACCGACGCATAGGCTATCACCGTGGAATAGTTACTGGGAAAGCTGTAGCTATCGTATTCTTCCCAGTTATACTTGTCATAAGCGATATTCAGGTTGCCAAGCAGTGTTTCGTACACGGCAAGCTCCGTGCGTTGGTAATCCTGCGAACCGCTATAGGCAAGCAGCACATGGCGATCAGCATGGGGCAGAATATCGAAGCTATAGTAGGATTCTTCGGGCAGGGTGCTGTTGTTATTTAGCACATCGGTAGCTTGAATGTAATAAGTGAGCTTGCTTCCCAAGGGCAAGGCAGGCATCTGGAACTCGTAATTATTGTTGCCAATGGATGTTCCTGTTACTTCAAGCCATTCTGCTCCAGTGTTATACATCAAGCTTACGGAACTAAGTGCGCTTTGGTCTATCACCCTTGCCTTCAGCACGGGGTTTGGTTCAAAGGTATTGCCTGGCACAGTGTGGGTAATCATGGGAGCTTGCTGATCTTCTCCGCTATAAAAACGAATTGCCAAGCCGTCGAACAGCATATTCCCCGCTGGTTCCACGCCGATATAGGTGTTATTCTGCACAATTTCCCGCAGGTAGCATAAGCCCATTGTGGCATTATCATTTTGCAGTGCTACGGTGCTGCTGGCTCCGTTTTCATGGGGGATGGAAGCACCGGTTTGCCCTGTGGCGGTGTGGTTGTATTGCATTACAATTTCGCCGTTTTCGTGCAGGATAACCTCAAAATCTAATAGTGATGTAGCGCCTGTCCCTGCTCGGAAGCGCACATTATGCCATTGGATTACCGTATAGGCATTGGGGCTTGTCCCAAAGCTTTGGAAATAGACGTTGCCAGTTCCTTGGTCGGCTTCCAGATCATCCCAATAGACAGATATCAAGCCCGGCATCTGCGTGTAGCCAGGTATGGGATACATATAGTTAAACATGTTTCCATCTCCACCCCAGCCTTGGCTTGGGTAATTGGTGTACCAGCTATTGGCTGCCAGCAGGATTTCGCCGTTTATATCCACGTAAGCTTGACTATAGCTGTTTCCGTAGAAGGGGAAAGCAAAGCCAAGAGGTATAGGTTCGCTGAAATTATCGTCCCCATTCCATTGAGTTACTCCATACATGACGCTGGAAGTTCCAGTGCTGCTTATGTCTATCCAGTTAAATTCCGGTCCACCTTCTGCGGTGCTATCTATGTATCTGAATCCAAATGCGTCAGGCCCGCCAGCATTTATACGCAGCACCACCGAAAAGGCACGTGTGATGGTGTTATTGGAAAGGTTGCCATCTTCGGCACTAATGGTAAATACCGCTTGATAGTTGCCTGCTTCGCTTATCGTTTGTGGGGGGAATTGCACCTCTGCTGTCTGCTGAGGCGTTAATGCTCCTCCATAGAACACTTCGCTACTGGCAATAGTGGTTCCCGCTGCATTTAGCAAGTTATAATGGACAAGCACCTGATCATCCCATGGGTTTAGACCATTGTTAGTTAGCAATATTTCGGGCGTAAAAGGTGAGTTAGCGTATTCCACTAAACGTGGGGACATTACACTAGTAAGCGCTAAATCTACCACCGGTATCGGGTTTACGGTTACCAGCATGGTATCTGTTGCGCTCAAGCCGCTTATCGCATCGTGCATGGTAAATACGATGCTCTCTGCACCATGCCAATCCGGGCTGCTAAAGTTTAGAATCAAGCCGCTGTTGCTTATGTTGATGTGCTCCGAAGGCAGCCAGCTAATGCTGGCAGTGCTTAGTTCGGTTGCCACAATATAGGGGCTGCAATCCAAGCTATAGCTTTCTCCCTGAATAAATGAAATGCTTTCTGGCAGGTTTAGCTCTGGGTTTATCACTATTGGCTGCCCGATGCGGATATCATCTACCAGGATAGCATAGTTTGTGCATTGCCAGAAAAAGCCGATATAGATGTTCATTCCCGCAAAGGCAGAGAGATTGTAGCTTGCCATTTGATAGGTGGTGCCGATGCCTTGCAGGTTTAGAATCTGGCTATTAAAGTTACTTACGGCAGTGCCGGTGGTGGATACATACACTTTCAGATTTTCGGAGCTTGTCCAGCTCCGCGTCCAGAATTCCAGCATATCTCCATTGGCTATGTGTAATTGGGGAGTAATCAGCCAATCGCTGTTCTGATTTGGGAGGTAGTTATCCACAAATACTGCTCGTGTTCCCGAATGAGCATGGCTGACGTTATTCAGATTGCGCCAAATGCTGCCATCGCCATCATCGCGTGTAGTCCAGCCCGCAGGCAAGGTGCTAAGGTTATCAAAGTTCTCGTCCACGTGCCATTGCGCAAACATCGGCACCATGCAGGCGAGAAGAATTAGGAAGGCAAAATACTTTTTCATGGCGTCCTCTTTTTCTTCTGAAAGTTAATTATTGGGTTTTCCACTTGTAAGAACCATTCTTGTGTGCCAGCAACTGAGCCACCCAAGGAACGGTTATCCCCCCAGAACACGGTTAAAAAACCGCTGCTTTTATGCTTCAGAGCGTTATCTATATCGCCCTGGCTGATGCTATCATTGGTGCCCAAGCCGATCAGGGCTACTTTGTCCCCATCTTCTCCACCATCGGCTATAGCCTTGGCGATAAGCTGTTCTCCCTTTTGGGCGGTGAAGGAGATAATTTTGCTATTGCGAATTTCGATATGGGGCTTTAGAATCTCTTCGCCAAACACAAATGCCCGGTCAGCACAGATGCTGCCATTCATGCTATCCGGCTTGGGGATGATTAGAATTTCTCCACCAGGAAGGTTGATTACTGGGGATTGGAACTCGTTGGAGCCAAATGACCCACATTCCGCCAAAAAACGTTGAGCTTCAAAATGCAGAATTGCCTCACCGGTGGCAATCTCCAAAGTTTCCTTAGCAGAGTATTCCTTGCATATCCCGATGGTGTGTTTACATAGCCTGGGATAGTCAATATCCAGAGCTTGCCAGAACTGTAGCTCGCTCTCAATAGCTTTCTCAGTTAGGGTATCGTGCAACAGCCCGGGCATCATTGCCACACGGATATGCTTTTCCTGGATAATCTTCCTGCTCTTTTCCAACTGGCGATTGCGCAGGATAATCTTCTCCGGATCGAGGAGCTGAACCGACCGGGATTCGCCGTTCAGGTTCAAATAAACATCGGATATCTTTAGCAGGCGGTTCATTTCTTCGTAATCGGCTTTGAATGCGGAAAGAGAATAATCCTCATACTTCGCCCTGAGATGCTCTTTATCTTGGTATATTAATGAAGTGTTTATACCCCGGCTTCCCGCTTCTTGCAATAGCTTTTCCACCAGGGGGAAGTTAAATTTCCCGCTTACAATCAGCAAGCGTTCACCCTTTATCATCCCAAAGGATTGATCTATCAGCTTGGCTGCAATCTTAGAAAGGCTTACACTGTGTTCCTGCTCCAGAATACCGCCAATTATCGCTCTGCTATCCAAAACGCGTCCATTGGTTTCCAAGCCGATGGCAAAATCCAGCACATAGCTCTTGGCAGTGGCGCGGTAATATACTTCGCGATTGTTGTTATAAACCGAATCTGCTATTTCTATGAGATCTTCAGCCACCATTTGAGTCAAATTATAATGGACTTTTTGCTTGCTGTGGTCAAAAAGATCAGACAATTGTTGGCAGGTTGCTGGCGCTTTGATTAATTCTTTTAAGATGTTGAACTTAAGGGAACTCCCCAGTTCTTTCATCTGCGAGTGGCTTGTAATAAGCTGTAGATTTCTAATCATGCTCACATCCTTAATCTAATTAGCTATTGTTTCATCTGAGGGGCATTGGATATAAAGCCCATTATTTAGTCAAGAACTTTTTTACCTATAATGGCATTTGTACCGTAAACATTGATAGGTAGTGGGCGGACGAGGTTAAGCAAAATAACCCTAAAATGATATCCACATAATTGCAATCTCCCAAGTTTATCATTGAATCTTTTCAGAGATGGCAGGTATTAGCTGTGTCTTGCATCAATTGCCATATCATTGCCCACCCATTGCCCTTATTAAGGGCATTGATAGGGCAATGATAGGACAATTCAAGCAAGGTAGCGCAGGACGCTGTTCCTGCGAAAGATAGAGCGTTGTAGAGCAGGATTCTAATCCTGCTAAAGATAGAGCGTTGTAGAGCAGGATTCCAATCCTGCTAAAGTGCCAGGATTGTGCTAACAACCACCCCGTAAACGTTTGACTTACAATTACGCTGCGAGATGTTCAGAGAAAAGCCGGAATAGTTATTGGACAGCGTAATTGTGAGTTAAACGGTATACGGCGAATGTTTTCGTAAATACAGTCGCGCAGATTCCTTTTAACTCATAAATCGGCGAAGTTAAAGTTCGTAGTGTTCTATTTCGAAGATGCAGTCGCCGATTTATAAGTCAAACGTCCGTCTGATCTTATTGACAGGTTATAGCCGCCGTTCTTGTCGTCGATCGTGATGAGGTAGCCTTGCGAATTGCGCTCGATCTTTGGCTTGAGTTTCTTTGCACCATGTACATAAGTCCGCGCCTTAAGCTGAGCCAGAGTTTTGGCGTACTTCCCGTGATCCATAAAGTACTGCTTTTGCATATAATACAGGTTTCGCAGGTAGTCTTTTTGATATTCAAGCTCTGGGATAACAGGATTATCGGTGTTTGGGGAAGGAGCCGAAGTGCTGAAGAAAACATAGCCCCAGCGTTCCGGATAGTGCATGTTGATCAGGCCTTGCGGAGTCCATACCCAGTTATGCTCCGGAGTGTTGGGGATTTTCTCATAATCCTTGTCCTTATCTGTTTCCCACTGCACTCGGGAGAAATTGATTCGCCAATAGTCGCCATCTGTGGGTGGAGTTGGCATATTCGCTCTTTCTGATAAAACTTTCCAGGGGATTCTCATCTCGATAGTCCAGCCGCTATCCGTATCCGAGGGATCGTTGAGGGTGCCATCAAGAGATATCTGATACTGGATGTCTTTGATATCCCAAGCGTTTAGCGGACTGTGTTCATCCCGATATGGCTTGATCAGAAAGAGATCCCACAGCGTTCCTAAAGCGTTGAATTCCAGCTCGTAATACTCATGGCTATCGCCATCTGGATCGATGAAAACTTCAAAATCGTTGTCGTAGAAAATAACGGCATCGCGTTCCTTTAGTTTAGCCCAGAGATGAGGCTCCTCCAGCTCTGCTGCAATCAAGAGTCCCAAGTCATCGTATAGCATCTTTACCCGGGTGCGCAGATAGGGAGCTGGCTTGGCACTGCCTTCGATATCCATAAAGTCATCTGTCCATGCTGCATTCTGCCAATCGTTTTCACAGAGGCAGCCATCGATGAAAATAGGGCTTGTCGCTTTATGAGCGGTGTAACTGAGTGGGACGAAGCAGGTTTGGTTTAATTCAGGCTTTGCTTTGCGGTAGGAAGAGGGGGTATAGGTTAGCTTGGGAACGGGGAAGGTCTCTGCAATCAGCATGTTAAGGCCTAAAAGCGCGATTAGGCACAGTATAACTCTAAGCATCAAGCTCCTCCATTAGTTCATTTACAGTAGTTTGAGCACGGCAGACGCAGCTATCGGCAGCACCGTAGTAGATTATAATAGGGCTGTCCGGAGCGATAAACCCCTCCGCATCGGTCTTCTGTGCAATAGCCCCGCTGGGGAAAACTACATTGGGCACCTGCCCCGTGAGCTCATACAGCTCACGTGGTTCCAGGATATTGTATCTGCCTCTGGCAATGGTGATCCAGGGTTGATGCAGGTCGTGCAGAGAGACCCCTGCCTGGTAGATATTGCTGGAACCAAAGTGCGTGGCAACACCGTGATAGATATGCAGCCAG
>JALNXT010000090.1 GCA_023230245.1 Candidatus Cloacimonadota bacterium | reverse complement strand
CCTTTCTTCAGACCTCAAGAAGATTGAAGAGCTAGCTCTTAACCCTGAGTTTTTCGCCAACCGAGGGCTGTTATTACAGAATTCCAATCTTGCCTATCTGTATTCCAAACTGCCGGAGTTAAAACAACAGCTTCTCTCCGAAGCCACTACTGATGCAGTCGCCCGTGCCAAGGAAATCTCCCTGAGTGCAAAAACAAAGCTGGGAAAAATGAAGGAAGCAAGAGCCGGAGTGTTTCAGATTACCGAGCCTTATTCAACGGACGTATCTGATTATGGTTATTACAATACCAGCACACGCAGCAAGAGCATATCGGTAACTTTAACGGCGGTTTTCAAGCTTAAGTAGCTTTATTTCCACAGTGGCTACTGCCAGCACCCAACAATCCTCTTGACACAATTCCGCAGATTTGCAAATATTGCGCAGTCAATTATTGACGGGGAGTAGCCGATGAAACTAGCTGTGCGTATCATCTTTTTGAGTATATTAATATCGCTTGCCTTGTTTAGCTGTGGCAAACAGGGTAAGACTGTGCTTAGAGTAGGAACAAGTGCCGAATACCCGCCATTTTCCTATAAAAATGGTGATCAGCTAGTAGGTATCGATATTGATATCGCAAGGAAAATAGCTGAAACGATGAATACAAAAATCGAGATCTACCCCATGACTTTTGATGCGCTTTTTTCTGCCCTTGCTTCGGACAAGATAGACATGGCAATCTCATCTATTACCATTACCCCAGAGAGATCAAAACGCTATGATTTTTCTACTCCCTATGCCATTACCAACCAAGTACTTGTTGCCAAGGATGATTGCACTATTGTAATAGACAAATTTGAGGATTTCGGCAAATACACCATCGGCACCTTGGCTGCAACCACCGGATATGAGTATTTGGTGGAAAACCTTGTAGATAGAGACCTGATGCCCAAAGCTAGTATAAAACAATATCCTTCAGCTTTACAATCCATAAATGAGCTACTGCAGGGAAACGTAGATTTTGTGATTATTGATGACTCTGCTGCAGCGGGTTATGAAAAGATTAACCCCATCAAAATAGTTTATACTGTCCAAACTAACGAAGCCTATGGCATCGCAATGCAAAAGGGAAGAAGTATTAACGAAACTATTAGCAAAAGCCTAAAAGAGCTTATCTCCAGTGGAGAAGTGAAGCGCATCATCCAAAGCTATACAAAATAAGTTAGTGAAGGGCTGAAGGGGTCGGGAGGTTGCGCAGGATACCGTTCCTCTGTAATTGTAACAACATCCGCTTCGGCTTTTCTCAAACGAAACCTAGGGAAGATGAGATATTAAAGCGGGCGGAATAAATAGATGAGCAGTGGAATGTAGAACAAAGCAATAAAGATAGAGATAGATACGCAAGTGGCGGCAAACTCCCTGTCCATATTTTCCAGATTGGCGAAGATGAGGGTGTTGAAGCCGATTGGCAGCGCGGAATTAACTATCACGACGGTACGTGTGATGCCCTGTAAATGCAAAACTGTCGCTAAGATAATGCCAATTCCCAAGCCAATGACCATGCGGATAAACACGGCTATCAGTGCCTTCCCGAGGTTGTTCGTTTTAGGCTCAAAATATAAGCCCAGAGCAATCATCACCAGTGGGACGGTGGGTTGGCCGATCATGTCTAAGAAATTGAGTGCCACGGGTGCCATCTGCACTCCGCCAAGCTTCCAGCCTAAGGCAATCAACATTGCCCAAAGTGGTGGCAGGCGTAGGAATTTACCCCAATCAATCTTGTCTGTTTTTTTGTTTTCACCGTATTTTATGGCATTGTAATAGGTAAAGGTGAAAATCATGAAAGTGTTGCCGATATCAAACAGGCTGGCTCTTGCCAAGCCTTCGTTGCCAAAAGCTGCGGCAAAAAAAGGCAGGGAATAGGCGGTATTCATGATCATCGTCCCCACCAAAAAACTGCCAAACATCGGGCGGCTCATCTTTAAGCGTTTGCCCACTGTGCTGGAAATAAGGAACATCAGAATCACCACTGCAATCGCCAGGAAAGGGATGTAAATCATATCTGCCACCAGCTTTACATTGGAAATTGCAATAATTGTAAGCGCGGGCAGGGTAACGGTTAGCACAAAGCGTAGCAAAACCGGCGCATCATCCTTAGAAAGTAGCTTCAGCTTTTTGAAGGCGATACCGGCAAAGAATGCCAGAATAAGCGGGATAATCTTTTCTACAAAGGGGTTCATTTGGGTTTCTTGGGTAGATAAAAACTACGGTAAAGGGTATCTAGATTGGCATTGATGTCATGGTTCCGGTTTTTTTCTATGGGATTAGTTTTATCAACGCTTATCTGCCAACATGGGAAGTTAGCCAAATCTTCTGCCAGTTGCCACTTATGGCGATACTTGCGCCCATCCAGCTCGTCTAAAGCTTTCCATTGTTCTGCGCTAAAACGTCCTGTCATGCCCTTTTTCTGTAGTATTTCTGTATCCACTATCATTGTGTGAACTTCTGTAACCCGAATAATATCGAGTAATTCTTCGTGGTTGAAGCTACTCTGCTCTTTTAGCTCGTTGAACAGAGTTATTTCGTTCTCGAAAGAGCGTCCATTCACCATAGAGAAGTGCTTGGTGTCGTATCCTTGCCTTTCAATTTCGGTGATCGTAACGCGATCGAACACGTAGCTCATTTCCATGTTTACGGTTTGCTCGAACACGTTTTGGATGATGAATAACGCCACAAAAGAAAAGAAAAACGCAATAACCGGAGCCGCCACCCAAGCTATGGAAATCTTGCCTAAGATGTTGTAGCGGATATTCTTGCCTCCCTTGGCGAGACCAATGCCAACTATCGCACCCACGATAACTTGAGAGGAGGAAACCGGAACCAGAGGAATAGTAGGCAAATGCAAACTGTGTAAGAGGTTGTATAACCCCCGCGAAGAAAACATAAATAGCACAATTGCCTCTGATAAAAGGGCAATAAGCGCCGTTAAAGGGGATAGCTGAAAGAGGTCTTTGCCCACTGTGCGCATCACTTTGTGGGAATAGGTGTAAATGCCAATAATAATAGATAAGGTGCCGAGTATGTAGAGCTGCATCACCCCGCTTAACACAAATAATCCACCGATATTGAGGTCTTTAAAAGGAGTTACGGGGACGAAAACCCCCACCACGTTGGCAATGTTATTGGCACCAAGGCTGTATGCACCAAAAGCACCGATTACGATTAAGCCCAAACGCGTATAGAAATCCTGCTCCAGCAAATGCACTTTGGAACGGTTAACCCGGTCACGAAAGATGTAATACAAGCCTGCTGCAATTAAGCCCGCCAATAAAAATGCGCTAACCCAACTGGAGGCAATAGTTAATAAGCTGCGGAAGTCCGTAAGCCTGTGTGAGAAGTAGTTCCAGCCAATAATGGCCCCTACTATAGTTTGGGAAGTGGATACGGGAATACCGGTGCGCACGATAACCGTTATGGTCGCTGCTGCTGCAAGGGCAACCGTGAAGGCTCCGCCCAAAGCATCAACACTACCAAGCTTGCCCAGGGTGCCGGAAGGTCCGCTACCTTCCAGGATTGCTCCCAATGCAATGAAGATGGCGGCGATAAGGGCAGCGGATTTGAATTTCAACATTCGGGTTTCCACCGCTGCGCCAAAGATGTTGCCTGTGTCGTTTGCCCCTAATGACCAGCCCAGAAACAAACCGCTAAGCAGGTAAACAAATATCATTGCTTATAGCTGTCTTTTGATAGTATAGATTGAGAGGCGATCGCAAACAGCCTGTGCGTAGTCCGAAATCTTCTCTATGTGAATGGCAAAGAAACGCAACTGGCTCTTGTGGGAAAGCTCGATATCCATAGAGAAGATCAAACGCCGCAGCTTTTCGCCAATGTTGTCTGCTTCGTGCTCGAAAAAGTAAACCTTGTGGATATAGTTATTCACGGCAGCTAAATCTCGGAAGAAAGAACGCACGGCATAGACAAGCTGTTCCACCGCTGCCACGGAAGCCTTGGTAGTCTGCATCCAAAGGTCATTCAGTTCGCTTGGTATTTCCGGCATTTCTATGGAGAACTGGGTGAGGGAATCCTTCATGTTATCTATCACTTCGTCGGTGTTTTCCAGGATAGCGAGCACATCTCCCCGGTTTTCGGGGATCAAGGTGCGCTCATAGAGGAAGCGTTCAATGCTAACGCGCAAATCATCCGCGCGGTGTTCATTATCGCGCATTTGGGTAAGCCTTTCCTCAAATTGTTCCAGCCTGCCTTGCAGGTAATCGTCCATTGCAAGCTGGAAAGTCATTGCTGAATCACTCACGATATCCAGAAAGGTATCGAGTTGTGCTTCAATGAAACGTGTTGTTTTTAGAATTAGCGGCATGTTATCTCCTGATATCAATATAACTAACTGGAGTAACCTTCACAACAAATATTCATGTGCCTTTCTGTCAAGAGGGTTTTTAGGCAGCCATAGAAAAAAGCCACAGACTGGGATATCTGTGGCTTTGTTGTGTTTTGCTGAGGAGGTTGTTTTGTAGTGTCTCTATTTGCCTTTATCTGTGTCGCAGTCCTGGCAATTGTCCATATTTCTGCCCATTCCCATGCCGCCTTTCATGCCCATTCCGCCTTGCATTTGGTGCTTAAGTCCCATATTCTGAGTCATGTTTTTCTTCATGGTTTCTTTTTGGGCGGGAGTAAGTTCTTTCGTGATTGCTGCCATCATGTCTATTCTGGCGTCAGCGAGGGAGTTTTGTTTGGTAAAGATGGTTTTATTCAATTCTTTGGCTTTGCTGAAGTTTTCAGATTTCATATAAGTGCGCATATCTATTTTCAGGTTTTCGATTTCTGCGCTGAGGGTATTTTTGATTTTCATAAAGCTGGTTCTCAGTTCTGCAAACTTTTTCTGTTGAGCGGGTGTAAGTTCCATGGCTTCCATGCATTCCATGTTCATACCCATGCCCATTTCTTTATTTCCGCCCATGCCTTTATCCATGCAATCGTGTTGCTTCATCATCATCGGGTGTTTTTGCATAGCTGCTTTCATGCCAGCGGGTTGTGCGATAAGTACGCTGCTTACAAGTAGTAATGCGACTCCTAATATCATCAGTTTCTTCATGGTTTTCTCCTATTTGTATATCTTTGTTTTTGTCGGGAACGCTCTCGAATATGTTTTACACGCTGGTTGAAGTGTTCCCTGGCTTCGTCAGCGCTCATGGATTTTCGGTAGGCGAGAATTTTACCGCCCAAAGTGCGCTCGAGCCGGCTTTGCGCAATCAGGGAGGAATCTATGATACTTGCTATTTTAGCTTCGTCCAATGGGTCTTTAGCTAGTTCTTGCATTAGGTTGATTTTTGTATTGTTAAAGCTTTCACGGAGTTTGGTTGTTTCCCGATCGTTCTCCATAAATCTTTGCTGACGGGGCATTCCTCGGCCTATATGATCCTCTTGTGGATGCATATTATGGCAGCGCGGTGCATACATACGAAAGTAACAAAAGCTTCCCAACACTGCTAAATTAAAGCTGAGTGATATGAATAGCAGGATTGCCAGCCAGCGCTTACTCATCAGTTTCTCCAATGCTGTCGTAGCTATCTACAATGGTGTTTTCGCCAAAATATATCGTGCTTACTTCTAGGGTGGGAGCAATGTTTTGCTCATCCAGATTCTTAAAGCTCTTCACGCCCACTTGCGCTCCCGCCCAAAAGCTAAAGAATACCGCCACCACCGCTGTAGCCGTGGCAAGCTGGAATCTTTTACTAAAACTGGGGCGTTTGGTATCCAGACGATGAACTTTATCCATAATTTGGGCATGCACCCAAGCAGGCGGTTCGGGCGTAGGAGCAATTGCTAGCATGAGATGCAAGATCTCGGCATCAGCTTGCCAAGTTTGGCAGGCGGTGCACGAAGACAGATGCTTGGTTAGTTTAGCAAGGTGGCGGGGATTAAGTTCGCCATCTAGCTTGAGGTCTATGTAGCGTTTTGCAGTGTTGCATCTCATGGTTCAACTCCTTTTTCTTTTTGAATTCCCGTTTGGGATCCTACTTATGATACTCATTAGTCCCTCGTTTCCTGCAAGATTCTTTTGCGAAGGATGCGTTTTGCCCTCACGAGCAAGGATTCAACGGCTTTCACGCTGATTCCCAACTGTAGCGCAATGTCTTTATAGGATAGTTTTTCGTAGTATTGCAATTGAATAACGGCTGCCAATTTGGGGGGCAGCTCTGCCATGGCAGCGTTTAGCACTTTATAATCAGGTTCTTTTTCGGCAGTGGGACGATCAGGGATATTTACAAAGGAGCTGGGATCAACGCTAATCGAGCGTGAACGTGTTTTAAGAAAGCTCATACATTTATTATGCGCTATTTTGTAAGTATAGGAGAGGGCAGTGGCGTCCTCAATCCGGTCTAAATTTTTATACACCGCTATAAAGACGTCCTGAAGAACGTCCATGGCGTCTTGTTCGTTGGCGCATAAGCCTATCAAAT
>JALNXT010000089.1 GCA_023230245.1 Candidatus Cloacimonadota bacterium | reverse complement strand
ATATGCATCGGGGAATGCATCCTATGCAGATCGCTATAGTAAGTTTAAAAAAGACTACAGAAGCCATGCTCTAATGTCTCAGGTAGAAGCCGATCTGGCAGTGATTAAGAATGGAGGGGGCAAATGACGAATACAACACGAAACACCATAGTCTTGGCTACCCTGTTGTTTATCCTGGGAGGTATTTCCATCTCAACCTACCAAAACCTCCATAAAAAAGCGACCATTCTTATAGAAGCGAATGACAAGTCTAGCAAAAAGATTGAAGTGCTAATGAGCCAGATTAGTAATATAGACTCCTTGAAAATGGAATATGAAATAAGAAAAGCGATGATTACAGAGCAGAGCAAAGTGATTCTGGTAAACGATAGCCCCACCATCACATACCAATACCTGCTGCGCATGCTGTCATGGATGAAGAAAAATACTGTTTTTGATTTTGCTATGTCGGACAAGGATAAAGAAGGAACTTCCTGGAATCAATACATTATATCAGGACGATCCAATTATCAGGACATCGTGGATTTAACAAGAAATATCGAGTATCAGAGAGCGTTGCTGACCATTGAGGAAATAGCTATTGGTGCTGATAACGTTGCCCATAGCGACACCGTCTCATTTTCCATAGTGTTTAGAACTCACTTTAACAGTGGTGGGGTTGATGCTGATGGCATTAATCCTAAAAAAATGCCCAGTGGCAACAGTTCCTACCAGCTTTTTAGCTCTAGGGTATATGATACCGCTATGCAAGATGATAATTTAGACCGCGGATTGGTAAGTATTGACATGGCTACGCTTGTGGGGATTGCCAACAACCGCATATTCCTCAGAGATAGCCAGGGAATCATAAGAATCCTTGCTCCCGGGGATAAGGTGGCTTATGGATTTCTATACAACGTAGATGTGAAAAACTCTAAAGCAGTGTTTGTTATTGACAAATATGGTATCCCAGAGGAACAAACTCTTTTTACAACAAATCCTAAATGAGGTTCGTAATGAAATATATCACATTACTCTTATGCTTACTGCTGCTCTTAATGGTGGCACCTGCGGAAGCACAAACCCCTGTTGCTACAGAAACGGTTAGCATCAACCAAAACACACGCATCAATGAAGCAGCTATGATATTGGAAACTTACACCATGAAACACTTCAATAAAAAGCTGATTAATCTCTCCAGTTTTAACGGCCCCATCAATGTCCCCATAAACAACCTTGCCTGGGACAAAGCACTGGATTTGATAGTCCTCCAAAACCGCTTGATCCGCAAGGATAACGCCGGATACATCTCTATAGAGGATGTGCCAGTTGTTGTTCCGCCGGTGGTTGTACCTGATCCTTTGGTTGTTATTGCGGGATCAAAACAGATTAGAATAAAGGCAATTGCCATGCTTGCCGATAGATCTTACACTCGTAGCATGGGGATAGATTGGTCAAGCATTACCAATGGCAAAATTACGGTTAATGCGGGTTTCCCAGGTGCGTCACAAGTAGTATCCCCCATGACTTTTACTGCTTCCGGCAATGCCGATCTCGGGAAGTTTCAGGTAGATGTAACAACGGCATTAAAGGCCATTGAGACCAACCAAAAAGGTAATATTATTGCCCAACCTACTATTCTTGTATCGTCAGGGAAAAAGGGGTTCATTCAAGTTGGCCAGGATATCTCCGTAAAAACAACCGACGAAGCAGGCAACACCATGGATACCTTCTTTCAAACAGGTGTTATCATGGATGTTACCCCTACTGTGGTTACCGTTAATGGCGAAAATCTTATCCATCTGATACTTAGCATAGAGCGTTCCAGCGGTGTCCCCAATGCTGTTTCCACAGTAATCGCAAAAAGCAAATCTGCCACCGAACTAGTGCTCTTTAATAACGAAGAAACCGTTATCGCGGGACTCTTTGATACGGATGAAACAAAGACGAGAAGCGGTATTCCCATCCTGAAGGATTTGCCTTGGTGGGTGTTTGGGATTCGTTATCTTACAGGCTACAGCAGCTTTGAGAAAAAAGAGCGTGAAATGGTTATTTCCCTCCAAGCTGAGATTGTAGATAGTGCTTATGATAGACTCATAAAAGCAGCTCAGGATAAAAACCAATAAACACCTTCTAAGAGTATTGCAGGCTTAAAGTGCGCATTAGTCAACGCCTCATTATCCTTTTTGTGGTTATTACTATAGGCTTTGGCGGATTCTCTTATCTATTTTTCCACATTAAACGAGAGGAATCTCGCCTATATCTGGAATCTGATACAAGCCAACGCCGCAGCACCATAGATACCATCTTCCAGCTTAAAACCGGAAATCAGATGTCCTTGCTGGATAATTACAGCCTTTGGGATGATATGGTGTACTATACTATAACGCATGACGAAAGTTGGGCTAAGAAAAACCTAAGTCCGCTTACCACAGCTTTCCCCTATTCGCTTGTACAGGTGTATGATACGAAGCATCATCTGCTGTACAATAGCAGTGCAAAACCGATCACTGGCTTAGAGAATTTTATTATTGAATCAGAGGTATTGGATTCGCTCGCCACCAAAAAGAAACTCTTTTACAATACCCGTCACAATAGCACTATTGCTGCTATTGCGGTATCGGGAATTCACGCCTCCGCCGATACCACAAGAAGCAATCCACCTTTTGGCTACTTACTAATTGCCCAGGCATGGGATTACAAGTATCTAGATGAACTTGCCCAATCTCTTAATTACGATATCAGGATAAGCCTGATTGAACCTGTTACCGAAGAAGAAGATTTTATCCATTACAATACCAAGATACAACGTCCCATTAAAAACTGGTACGACAAAACGATAGCATGGCTTGTATTTTATAGTAGCAACCCCTTTCTCAATGAGCTGAGGGTACTGGGAAACCTTATTATCTTTGGCACGATGGGCTTTATCCTTATTTTCTTCGTTATCCAATTTGTGCTTATTCAGCAGTGGATTACCTCTCCCCTAAAACTAATCTCCCAGAGCTTGAAGGATAACAATCCCGAAATCATTCGCCCCATTGACAGCCGTAATAATGAGTTTGCCGATATCGCATCTCTTATAGAACGCTTCTTTATCCAGAAGCATGAATTGGTGCTGGAGATTGAAGAGCGTATTCATGCCGAAGCTTTACTTAAAGATATTGAAGAGCAAACACGTAAGATATTGCTTACATCTCCCGAATCTATCATTGTAACAGACCTTGATGGACTAATCCTTACTGCAAATGATGAAACGCTGCGTTTGGTGGCAGTAGATTACGAAGCTGATCTTACCGGTAGAAATGCCTCCATCCTGGAGCTTGCCCCTCCAGAAAACAATGCCAGCCTGCGTAGCATAATACAGGATCTTAGGCAGGGAAGCTATATCAAGAACTTGGAGATCACACTTGTCGATGCGCAGGGACAACATTTCCCGGCACTCGTAAGTGCATCGGTAATTTCCGACACCAATAACAAGGCAAGCAAGTTAGTATTCATTACCCGCGATTTAAGCGAATTAAAATCTTTGGAGATGAAGCTCCGCCAAGCGCAAAAGATGGAATCTATCGGCACGCTTGCAGGCGGCATAGCGCATGATTTTAATAACATCATCACCATCATTGCCGGTTATATTGCTCTTTCAGCAAGCAAGATAGGCAACCACAGCGATGCTGAAGAAGATCTGGACGAAGCCTTGAAGGCATGCCTGCGGGCTAAAAACCTGATCGGCAAGATACTCACCTTCAGCAGGCAAAGCGAAGTGAGTGTTAAACCTATTGTCCTGGCGGATATTATCCAGGATGCCATCCCCATGATTCGTGCTTCCATACCCTCCATGATAAATATTGTCACCGATATCTCCAGCTTTAGCTATACAGTGGCTGATCCCAATGAAATTCAGCAAGTGCTGATGAATCTCTCATCCAATTCCTATCACGCCATGCGCCCTGAAATGGGAACACTCAGCATAAGCTTGGAGGAAATCCACGGCTTTGAATTGATCGATCTTGATCCAAAAGTTCAGCTTAGCTCGGATTATCTGCATCTAAGTTTTTGCGATACAGGTAGAGGAATCCAGCCCGATATTATTACCCGCATCTTCGATCCCTATTTCAGCACCAAAGGTATTGGCGAAGGGACAGGCCTTGGCTTATCAATAGTTCACGGCATCATTACCGGTTACCATGGCTTTGTTCATGCTATCAGCTCGCCTGGTGAGGGATGCACCGTGCATATCTACCTCCCTGTTTCAGATCATGTAGATACGGCAATACCAGCTATCGATAAGGCTGAATATCCCTTCCTGCCCGCAAACTTGATGATGGTGGATGACGAAGCGTCTTTGGCAGAGCTTTTTTCAATGGCATTACGGGACGCTGGCTTTAATGTGCAATCTTTCAGCGATAGCACAGAAGCGCTGAGGGTGTTTTCTGATAATCCAAAAGCTTTCGATCTTATCATTGCCGATATAGCTATGCCCATTTTGGATGGCATCCAGTTGGCATCTAAAATACGTCTATTACGCAATATCCCCATTATTCTTTATACCGGCTTTTGCGATATACATATCCAAACTCGTGCCGAAGATATTCAGATTAATAAGCTATTAAATAAGCCGATACTCCCCGAAGAACTGGTGCGGGAAGTGAAAGAATTGGTTTATCTTAAAAAGAAGCGCATTGGTTCGTGAATCCTAAGCTTTAATTTATTAAATTGGTTCTGCGCAATTTGCTGATTAACTTATAACTACTCGCTAATAGTGATAATCGGCTTCGTGCCGTGTGTTCGATTGATTCCACAGTTGAACCTAGCTATTGGCGAGTTTTTTTTGTGGTTCAAGTTCATTTATGGTGAGCATGCCACTCGTTTAGCAAAACCGCAATCCATGCTAAATAATCCATATCAACTCCCACTCATTGTCCATAATAAGGGCATTGAGTGGGCAATGATAGGACAATGCAAGCAAGGAATAATAATTGAGCTACGTTACAAGTTCATATTACCCACCATAAATGAACTTGAGTCAGTGTTTTTATGCTTGACATATTATCGCCATGCACTAAGCTCTGTTCGTGTGCTAATAGTTTATTATATATAAGCTACCATGTATCTGGGATATAGTTGTTTAGCATCGGCTAAGTATTGTTACTTGCCTGTTTAATTTGGATGTTTTCACTTAAGATTGTGGGCAAAAAGCCAAAGGAGTTTTATTACTATGAAGAAATTATTAATGTTAGCCCTGGCGTTGATGATCGCTGTCGGCATATTTGCAAGCGATATGGAGGCGACCAAGATAAATGGTCATAGTGCTGGCATAGCAGCGCAGGATCTTAGCTTCAGCGTTACTGTAAAAAACACTGGATCTACCGCCGTATCTTCCTATAATGTTTACCTAAAAAAGTCTGGAGCTGAACGCCTTATTTGCGATCCCTCAAGCGCTGCTCTGGAAGCCGGGGAAAGCGCAGTCCACTCCTTTACTTGGAGTATAAATAGTGACAATGTCTATTTTTTGGTTGGCGAAGTGGAGCTTGTTGGCGATAGTAATTCCAGTAACAACGAAACAGCAGCAAAAAGAGTGGTAATATTCAATCAAGATACAACTAGTCAAATGGTGGGGGATTTGCTTACCTCTTTTCCTGATACCACGTTACCAACGGGTGTAAATAATAAGTCCTGCGTAACCGAAACCATATACAAGGCTACGGAAATGGATATGATAAGTGAAACGATTGTGGGTCTTTTTTATTTTAAATATACCGAACAAGATGTGTTAGATAATCATATCAAAATATGGGTTAAGAACACAGCAGCCTCAGACCTAAGCGATGGCTGGTTGCCATTTGCCGGATACACCTTAGTTTTCGATGATTTAATTGATTTCCTTAGTACGGATGAATATGTGTTTATCCCCTTTAGCTCACCTATTACATACACTGGTGGGAATTTTGCGATCCGTATGAATCGTGTGGATACAGAATCGTCCTCACTCTTTAATGCATTTATGTGCAATACTCCGACTCCTGAAGATATCCGTAGTATTTCCATAGTAAGCGATGATACCGTCCATGACCCAACAAACCCTGGACTGAGCGGGCCAGGAACCCTAGTTAACAGTATTCCCATTACAGTCTTCTTGATTGACAATGCTGGGATAGTAGAATTGGCTCAACCCGAAGTAACAATTACGAGAGTGGGTACTACTGTTACCCTTAACTGGGCAGAAATCCCAAACGCCGATGCCTATAAAGTGTTTGCTTCCAATGAGCCGGACGTATTCCCTGATAATCCCATCACTACTGTTTATACCAATTCATATACTGCTAGCATGGGAAATGCGGCTATGAAGTTCTATAAAGTCGTGGCAATTACGAACTAAATCCAGTTCGGATAGATTTTACAACAAGGAGACAACCGCGCCTTTTCCCCCACAAATTACGAACGAATACTAATACAGCACTGCTTGCAGATAATCTGTACAGCTATAGAGCCCAGTTACCCCCGGCTTAATCGACGGGGGTTTTATTCCACAGAATGGTTGTAGATTTTGGAGAGTTTCGCGTCTTGCGCTACATCTGAAAAACACATACTTCTTGACACATTTGTGCTAACTAAAGACTTGGACTTCAATATGAAATAATAC
>JALNXT010000088.1 GCA_023230245.1 Candidatus Cloacimonadota bacterium | reverse complement strand
CCAGATACAATGATCGAGATTGTTGATTTATCTTGACAGTTAGCATAGCAGAGGAATACTAACGACATTGAAAAAAAGGAGAATATATGAAGATATCCGCATTGTTGTATGCAATAGTAATCATATCGTTTTTTATGCCATTTTTTATGGTAAGTTGTGAAAAGACCGAGTTAATGACCATTAATGGCATTCAGCTCGTTACCGGAGGCGAATCTAAGCTAAAAATGGATAATCCCTTCTCCGGAATAAATGGTGACCCTGATAAAGAGCAGGAACCTCAAAAAATTAAAGCTCACCCATATGCGATTGTTGCAATAGCTATTGCAATCCTTGCTTTGCTTGCCTCTCTTGTGCTTCCCAAGAAAATGTACTTTGTTCCTGTAATTCTTAGCATTGTTGGCGTAGTGTTTCTATATTTATTAAAATCTGGCATGGTCGGTTTAATATCGAAAGCTGATTCAGGTATGGGCTCCGCCTTTGACCTCACAAAGATTTTAAAGGTGCACTCACTTTATGGCTTTTGGGTTGCCATGGCCGGTTTTTTGGGAGGAGCGATCTTAACCCTAATATTAGGATTGAGAAATAATGAAGAAATTGTAGTGAACACCCTGCTTCCAATTGATACAGGGTTTGGTGATCCCATGACAATACTTCCTGAGGATTATCTAACAGAGACAGAATTCAACGGTGCCGATATCAAACCCGTGGAAGATGTGGAAGATCTAGAACAAGAAATTATAGAAACCCCAGAAACAAGCAAAATAGACGAATAAACAAAGGGACAATAGTGATTGAAGCAAGCAAAGAACTTAGATGGATTAGAATACTACTTACAATAATTGCATTGCCGGTTGTTGTAATTATCCTAAAAACACTTAAGGATATATTCATCCCACTGATAATAGCTATCTTTCTGATGTTCGTGTTTGCCCCCTTAACCGCATATCTTAAGAAGCGGCAAGTACCTTTGTGGCTAATTATACTTATAACTCTTTTGTTATTGGCTGTGGCCTTTAGTGTTATAGTCTTGATAGTATATGCCGCTTCTAACAATTTGATCTCCAGCCTGCCCAATTATCAGGAACGATTCGAACAGCTTGTAGCCGATGGAAGCTTGTATTTGCAGGAATTCTCCAATCGTATTGATAAGGTAAGTAAGAATTTCCCGTTAATGGATTTGAATACATTGTTATCAGGCAGTTCATTTTCTATCACAAATACAATAAGTATTGCCATGAATTCTATTATGGCAGTTATGTGGAACCTCTTTTTGATTTTGATATTTATGGTTTTTATGCTCCTTGAGGCAGATAAAATTGAACCCCGATTCCAAAAGACTATGAGTAAACAGAGCAGAAGCAACACCTTTTCGAGTTTCGTGAGCATTCAGACTCAAATCCAAAACTATTTAACCGTTAAGAGCCTTATCAGCCTCGCCACAGCACTTGTTGGCATGGTCTTGATGCTCATCTTCGGCGTGGATTTTATCCTTGTTTTCGGTATTCTTCTGTTTGTTTTAAACTTCATTCCCAATATAGGGTCTGTTATTGCTTCGACACTTCCCATTCTGATCCTGTTTTTGGAAAAAGGTTTTTGTATTCAATTGGTGCTATTTAGCATTCTTATCATCGCTACTCAGATGTTTTTTGGGAATATCTTGGAACCAAAGCTTCAAGGCCAGAGGCTTAATATAGCACCTCTCGTGGTGTTGATTTCGTTAATCTTTTGGGGTTGGTTATGGGGAATTGTGGGCATGTTGATTTGTGTCCCTCTAACCTCTGCCATTAATATAATCTTAAAGCAAATCGATCCCGACAATACAATCTCAGCTTTGATTAGCAGCTAATGAATATCCCATATCCTCTTTTTGATGCCAGCTACATAAATGTGGGTTTAGCTCAAGCTTCCGTTTACAAGGTAAAACCTAAGAGAGTAAACTTGGTTTCCGCATTTGTCCCACAAAAGTCTTATATATCTTTGGGTGCAAGCAACAAACTTGAAACTAATGTTAATGTAACAGAATGCTTGTCAGATGGCATCGAAGTTTTTAAAAGACTAAGTGGAGGAGAAGCAGTTTTTCTCTCCCCTAATTGCGTTGTATTTTCGAGGGTGTTAGTTGATGATCTCCTTCCGAAATCAGAGGATGCATTCAATTCTAACCTAGAGTTAATTACCAATGTATTAAGTGCTTTGGGGGTTAAGCGTATTGAAAGGCAAGGGATATCTGATCTCACCATTGGCAACCGGAAAATCCTAGGTTGCTCAATATATAGAAAGCCTAATTACCTATTGTTCCACGCGGTACTAAATGTATGTGAAGATCCAGAAACCATAGCTCGTTATTTGCAGCACCCGGTAAGAGAACCAGATTATCGCAAATCACGATTGCACACTTCCTTTATAACTTCACTTCATGGTGAGAGTTATTACCTATCTCCAGATCTGGTTGCCGAAGCTTTACTTAATTGGAAAGCCCAATCTCGTGAATAGCATGGATTATTGTTTCAGCATCGAGCAAGCGCATACAATTGAAATGCCCTAGCGGGCAGGCTTTATCTCCATGTAATGAACAGGGTTGACACGATAAATCCAAGCATAATATCTTAGCTTTATCATTTAGGGGACGAAAACCCAGGCGTGGATGTGTCCCCCCAAACAATGCTATCTGAGGGATATTGATTGCTGCTGCGACATGCATGGGGCCAGTATCTCCGCTTATTACCAATACGCAGCGTTTTAGCGCAATAAGCAAATCTTCATAGCCCAATAATCCTGCATAGTTTTCGCATGGTTGATCAATCTCGGCAGCAATGGCATTGCATAAGGCGAGATCATAATTACTGCCAAATAGCGCATAATTATAACACCTGTTTTGGTTGATAAACTTGATCCACATATCCACAGGGTATCTCTTGGTGAAATGCGTTGCGCCCGGGAACAAAGCTATGGTATTGGGCAGGATATCCTGGCTAAGATCGCTAGATATATTGTTTGGTCTTTTTAGCTTTGGGTATTGCCATGAAGTGCCAATTCCCAGTTTTTTGAGGCTGCTAGTATACAATTGCACGGTGCTATCGATATTGAGCTTATGATTACCTTTTACAATTGCTTGTCTGATACTCCGCTGCTTGTTGTAACTGAGCTTCTTGCTAGCATTTGAGAATAGTAATAGCAGGCATGAAGCGAGCTTGCCATGTAGATCTATCACGATGTCATAATAAGTTTCACGTAGCTGCTTATGGAATTGAAGGGATTTATTGTAAGGGATCACCTTAACTTCCGTAGCAAATAGAGCGGGTAGATCGGCAAACGCCGGCTTGCATATATAGTGTATTTCTGCTTGGGGATAGCTCTCATGCAGCAAGGCGCAAATAGATTCGGTGAGCACAATATCCCCCAAAGAACTTAGCCGGATGATCAGAATCTTCATCTATACGGTCTTAATGATATTTACTGCATCTCGCATAACGTCTTGGATTTTATCCAGAGCCTTGCCCCCAGCCATAGCGGATTCGGGTCTTCCCCCGCCTTTGCCATCAAGCTTTTCAGCTAGTTTGGAGATAATCTTACCAGCATGATACTTAGGAATGAGCTTGGAGCCTACCACGCAAACGATATTAAGCTTCTCTTCCCAAACATTGAAGAGCAAGGCTATGCCATCGGTGCATTGTGCTTTAAGGCTATCCGTTATCAGTTTCAGTTCATCCATAGTGGTAATCATAGTCCTGATGCATAATAGCTTAAACTCATCCATTTGAACTGATTGAGCTAATAGCTTATGGACGTAATCGTTAGCAGCTTTCGCTTGCAGAGCTTTAAGCTGAGTTTCAAGTATAGTATTGTGAGCAAGCAAAGCTTCAAGCTTGGGTTCTATATTGGCTACAGTGCAATGCAAACTCTCTGCTATGTTGTTTGAGACATTCTGCATGTCTTCAATCCAAGCTAAAGCAGCTCTGCCGGTGATTGCTTCGATGCGCCTAATACCTGCTGCGGAAGAAGCTTCAGAGCATATTTTAAAGAAGCCAAGCTCACCCGTAGCATTCACATGCGTACCTCCACACAGTTCTTTGGAGAACCCTTCCACTTCTACTACACGCACTTCTTCGCTATACTTTTCGCCAAACAGGGCAATAGCTCCACCTTGTTTTGCCGTCTCGATATCTTGGATATCTGTGTGCAAAGCACGGTTTTCTAGAATTGCTTGATTCACAATGCTTTCAACGGCTTTTAGCTCTTGTGCGCTCATCCCTTGAAAATGGGTAAAATCAAAGCGCATGTATTGCGAATGCACCAACGAACCTTTTTGCTGCACATGAGTGCCAAGAACGTCCCTCAATGCCTTGTGTAGCAGATGGGTGGCAGTATGGTTGCGGGCAATGTCTTTGCGATTCTGCATATCTATTTCGGCGTTTACTGGATTAACAGAAAGCGCACCACGAGTTATCTTTCCATAGTGAATTATATAGTCATCTTGCTTCTTAACATCATGAATGTTTAATTCGAAGTCTGTATTAAAAATGGTACCCTTATCGGCAATTTGTCCGCCAGATTCGGCATAAAATGGTGTTTTATCTAGCTGAAGTAGCACATTCATATCATCATCTATGCTATATCTTTGGATATTGGCCTGAATCGATTTCTCCAAATAGCCCACAAAAATGGTAGGGGTGGGTTTGGCAAGCTCAATCCATTCGTTATCAAAGGTTTGAAGGGAAAACTTACTGGCGTTTCTTGCTCTGGTTCGTTGAGCGACCATTTCCACATTGAAACCTTCCATATCTACCACTAAACCTTTCTCTTCGGCTATTATCATCGTAAGATCCAAGGGAAAACCGTAGGTATCATACAGCGTGAAGGCATCTATGCCGGAGATCACGCCATGGGGTGCATTTGCGCAGAGATCATTCAATTTATCCAAGCCGGTATCGAGGGTCTTGTTAAAGCGTTCTTCTTCGGCTTTGATTACCATTTTGATATATTCTTCCTTGCCGGCAAGCTCGGTAAAATGATGCCCCATCACACTAACCACGGTATCTACCAAAACGTGTATGAATGGTTCGGCAAAGCCAAGTAATCTGCCATGTCTTGCAGCCCTACGTAATATTCTTCGCAGCACATATCCTCTGCCTTCATTGGAAGGGAACCCGCCATCTGCAAGGGCGAAACAGAGGCAACGTACATGATCTGCAATCACCCGATGCGACGTGCCAGTATCTTGATTGTAAGCGACACCGGATAACGTGGCAAGCTTCTCGATAATGGGTATAAACAGGTCTGTCTCGTAGTTGCTCTTTTTATCCTGTAACACTTGTGTTATGCGTTCTAAGCCTGCGCCGGTATCCACAAATCTGTGTTTTAGTGGGCTTAGTTCTCGGTTCGCTTCTCTTTTGTATTGAATAAAAACTAAATTCCATAGCTCGATGTAGCGTGCACAATCTCCATTTACCCGGCAAACGTGACCTTCCACACCTTGCTTATCACAGCTATCCGCACCTCGGTCAATATGTATTTCTGAACATGGACCACAAGGACCGGTCTCCCCCATTTCCCAAAAGTTATCTTTGTCTCCATGATAACTGATGTGGCTATGATCGATGTCTGTAAGGGTTTTCCAGAGTTCAAACGCCTCGGTATCGGAATTGTGAACCGTGGCATACATCAAGTGCTTAGGAAGCTTCCAAAGGCCAGTCAAAAGCTCCCAAGCCCAGCTAATAGCTTCTTGTTTATAATAATCTCCAAAGCTCCAGTTTCCTAACATTTCGAAGAAAGTATGATGATAACCATCTTTGCCCACTTCTTCCAGGTCGTTGTGCTTTCCACCTGCACGGATACACTTTTGGCTATTTACAGCACGGCGAATCGTAATCTCTTTATGTCCCAGAAAGATGCTCTTAAACTGGTTCATGCCAGCATTGGCAAAAAGTAAGGTAGGATCATCGGTAGGGATAACAGGGGAGGAATGGACAAAGCTATGTCCACGTTCTTTAAAAAAGCTGATGAATTGGTCTCGTATTTCCTTGCTTGAATGTTCGTTAATACTCATTAGTCTTCCATTAAGTCATAGTTTTCAATTATCCATTTCTCCGCACTCCAAGCCGCCACAGCACCATCACTGGTAGCTGTAACAACCTGCCTAAGAACAGTATGACGGATATCGCCAGCAGCGAATATACCCTGAACGTTGGTATGCATGTTCTCATCGGTAATCACAAAACCTGCACTATCAAGTTCTATGCGTGATTCTAACAGTTCGTTGTTGGGTAAAATGCCTACATAGATGAAGACACCATCTACAGGTAAATGCGATATAACAGAACTCTTACGATTAAAGATTTCCAGTTCCTTAACCTTTCCTTCACCTCGTATTTCCTGAACTACAGTATCCCAAATAAACTCCATCTTAGGATTTTTGAATGCACGTTCTTGAATTATTTTCTGGGCTCGTAAGCTATCACGACGATGTATTACATAGACCTTTTTGGCAAAGCGAGTAAGAAATAAACCTTCTTCTATGGCAGAATCCCCTCCACCTACTACAGCCACGATTTTATCCCGATACAAAGCACCATCACAGGTGGCACAATAGGAAACTCCTCTACCAATAAAGGGTTCTTCACCAGGGACATTTAGCAGC
>JALNXT010000087.1 GCA_023230245.1 Candidatus Cloacimonadota bacterium | reverse complement strand
GATGGTTGCATCACACTTATCTTCGCATCACTCTTACTTAAGGGCAGCTTTGCCAAACAGTAATAGCCATAAGCAAGCCAGACAAGCAGTAGCAACAACACGGGCAGCAACTGTCTTTTTTCACCTTTGATAACCCTGTAGAGCAGCACATTTAGCACCAGGATCAGCCCGGAAATAAGGATAGCCCCACCGATATCGGCAATTTGAATTAAAACGGTATAATCCGCCAGAGAATAGGCATTGTTAAACCAGGGAAAGCGCATTTCTCCATAGTTTTGCAGGTATTCAAAGCTGATCATCACAGAGACAAAGCCGACATAACGCCACTTAGGCAAAGCATTGCGGATAAGATCAATTAGGTAGAATGCCAACAAGTATTGCAGCGCATAGAGGATCACGATGCCTACCAGACCTCCTGGCGTAACATCTGCAATCCAATAGAAGAGCGTTACGATATAGATTAGTGCAAACAGAGCCGCAGCCTTCCAAAGCTGGCACTTACGGTTTTCAATGAAGTGCAACAGGGGTATCCAGCCAACAAACACCAGCCATCCCAGATGCAAAGGCAAGCGGGAAAGGCTAATCAATATCGCGCTTAGGGCTACCCACAGTAAAGGCATCATTTAACGAACCTGTTTGTATCCAATTCTTAGCATGCGGATTTCTTCTGCAAACACCAGTACCACGATGTCACGGCTGATGTTCATAAGTCCACTGTCTTCACCCACTGCAAGAGAGGCGGGGCTCATCTGGCTTACCAGCAATCCTTCATACAGATTTAGCCCGTTATTGTAATCATCAAACAGTGTTTGCCCTGCTTCGCTTTTCACAAACTGTCCCAAAGAGGAAAATATATGGCTTTTGTCTTCCGTATCGTCGTAGGCTACCACATAATCTCTATTGCAGCTAAGCTGTGTTACCTGATTCAATTCAAATTTGCCAAACCTGAATTGTTCGCTGCCATCCAGTGCCGAATAGAGGATGATTTCGGCGGAAGCAGCATCGTAAATATAAAAGCTTTGGTTAGAATTAACCGCTATCAACGTAGGTTGAATGCTACCTTTCAGTTCCAGCATTCCCTTTGCTTTTCCGTTTGTGCTGAACATCTTAATGCTTTTGGAAACAGAATCCAGCGCCAGCAGGCTGCCATCAAATCCCACGGCGATATCGCTGAGAGCCTGAAAGTTACTTGTTCCAGTACCCAAACCGCCCACCACATTTTTGCGCACGGTGCCCTCGAAGATGCTTATTTCCTGCGCGCGGGGGCTCATTGCATACAAGGTTTGGCTGGCGGGATGATAAACCGCTTTTTGCACGGGCATCCCTGCCGAAATGGAAGAGACTAAGCTGTAAGAATCGATGTCCATGGGTGCAGGGCGGTTAGCTCCGCCACAAGCGAACATACTTAATAGCAATAGCATAAGAAGGCTGCTTGATATCAGCCGATGCTTTCTGCAAAGTGAAAAGAATACACTAAACATGTTAATCTCCTATAATTTCCAGGTCGCTCAGCTTACCCTGTATCGAAGTTTTATTCCCAAAGCGGTTGTACTCCAGAGTGTAAGCTATATTCAAAAAGCTGTTTTTCTTCAATAATGGCAGATAATCGCCCATATTGTAGCCAATTAAATCCAGATAAATCCCGTCTTTAACAACCTTCATTTTCAAGTGGTTGCGTCCCACATTGTAAGGGTAATTTGCCACTGCTACTTTACGTGTAACAAAGATGGGTCGGTTGTTTCCAGCCCCAAACGGGGCAAAACGTTCCATGGCATCCAGCAAATTGTTGTTTACATCGTAAAGCTCTATCTCGTAATCTATTTGCAGGGGCGGTTGAATCTGTTCCAGCCTCAGATTGTCTGATACATAGCGCGTAAGCTCATTCTCAAAGCGGTCGATATATTCCTGATAAATGGTTAAGCCCACGGCATATTTGTGTCCGCCAAAGCTGTGCAGGTTGTGTTCCGTATGCTTTAGCGCTTCAAAGAGGTCAAAATCTGCCACGCTGCGTCCCGAGCCGCTGCCAAAGCCATCCTTGAAGGAGATCATGATCACGGGACGGTAGTATTTTTCCACCAGTTTGGATGCCACGATACCTATCACCCCTTGATGCCAACCGTCGGAAGAGATAATCATGCACGAGGTGTGCTGTAAGTCCTTGTATTTCTTGTCGATAATCTCGCAAGCTTCGTGGAAGGTTTTCTGATCTTCTTGTTGGCGCAGAGAGTTTTGTCGCTCGATAAGCTCGGCATATTCTGCGCTGCGTTCTTCGTCCGTAGAGATAAGGAGCTCCACCGAGAGCGCTGCACTGCCCATTCTTCCCGCCGCATTGATTCTGGGGGCAATCCCGAATACGATATCGGTGGTATCAAGATCCTTCTGGTTCATGCCGGAAATCTGGATAAGGGCATTTAGCCCCAGATTCTTCTTTTCGATTAAATGTTGCAGCCCGATAGAGGCAAAAGTCCTGTTTTCGGAAGTCAAGGGGACAATATCGGCAATCGTGCCAACTGCCACTAAATCCATGTACTTCAAGGTGTTTTCAGGGGTATTTATGCCAAGTTTCTGGTATATTGCCATCAAAAGCTTGTAGGCAACGCCAACTCCGGCAAGATGTTCGTATGGGTAGTTGCATCCCGGTAGCTTGGGATTTATTATGGCATAAGCGGGAGGAAGTTCATCCTTGGGATTATGGTGATCGGTGATGATTATTTCCATGCCCATAGCGTTTATCGCATTAATCTCTTCCAAGGCGTTAACCCCGCAATCCACACTGATAATCAGCGATGAGCCTGTTTCTCTAAGGGCATCCAAACTCCCCAAAGATAAGCCATAGCCATCAATCATCCGGTGGGGAATATAGAAATCTATCAGCGCGCCAATGCGTTTTAGCCCTAAGAATAATACTGCAGTTGCAGTGGTGCCATCCACATCGTAATCGCCATAAATGGTAATGCGTTCACCCTTGTCAATAGCCGTCAAGATGCGCCCTACCGCCTTTTCCATATCTGGAAAGAGGAAGGGATCGAAGAGCCCATCCAATTGCGGATGAAAGAAAGCCTGCACGGCTTCCACGGTTTGCAAACCCTTACGATACAATAAGTCTGCAACTAATTTGGGAAGCTTAAGTTTGGTGCTCAATTCTTCGGTTATTTTGTGCGCTGCATCATCCGGTGGAGCTGGGATAAGCCACCTTTTGTCCATTTTCGTCCATACCTTATTTATCTAATTTATTAATCATTTATCTGCTGTTTCTGCCTGTTTCCGAAACAGCAAGGCTGACAGACATCACACCTATCTTACCTGTGGAAACCACAACATATCAAAGGTGAAATCGTGTAAAGAACTATTTTGACTATTTGTGTGCTGACCGCAATAAATTGGATGGGAATGGGGTGGAAATGATGTGGCATTGGGAGTTGCAATGGGGTGGCAATGGGGTGGCAAACTCCGATTTGCCACAGCATCCAGAGGATGCTTGAAGGATGCTACGATGCTAGCTTCGCTATCACTGCCAATTCGGAGATTGACAGCCCAATGAAATTAAGTTGCGTCTTATTTAGCTCGAAAAACCCGCATGGGCTTCGCAGTTTGACTTACAATTTCGCTGCGATTGGTTTCGTGATAAACAAACATATCTATCACACAGCGAAATTGTGAGTTAAACATATTACAGTTAGCCAAAACAAAGACGAAATTCGATTTACGCGCCATACAGTGTAATCACAGCCGCCTCGGCTGTAGCACTCGAGGCGAGAGCTGTTACAAGCAAAACCCCAAATTCAATTTATAAATCAGGAAAGTCCAACACGGGGTTTTTCATATATTTCACGTTTTTTTCATGCTTTGCACCTGCTTAGGGAAGTATAACATAACTTGATCATCCCTATATCAACCGTATATAATATACGGATGATATACGGGGGATATAGGTGAGATATATGTCGTTAAGTAAGGCATCAGAGAAGCCCATTGTGTGGTCTTTCCTGATTTTAGTTGACAGTTAAAGTGAGGAAGAATAATGAAACGCAAAGCAAGGAAAGCAGTTAACTACACAAAGGATTTCAAGAGCATGGTAGTTAACGAGATAGTCCGTGAAGGCTTCAGTATCGCATCAATCTGTATGCAGCGAGGCATCGATGAAGTGTATCAAGTACGAGAATGGGTGAGAGAATACATGAAAAAGCGTGGTATGGTCAGGATTCCAAGGACACTAACGAAGCGCAAGAAAGCTCCGATGGTGTTGATTAATGAGCCGATCAATCGTCAATTCAAGCGGTATGAAGAGATAATTATGTACCAGGAATCAATGATTGAAGCAATGTACGAAGTAGCAGATGAAGAGACTAAAAAAAAACTGTTAGAAAAGCTATCTCCCTCTCAACAAAAAAGGCTAAAGCAGACGGGAAGGTTATGAATAAGACCTTATTCAGCGAGTCTAACCAGCTATCCAGGCAGAACTTATACAAGACTTACATTCATTGTGACGAAGAAAAGTTACACCGCAAGGATCGCATCCGTGATGAGGTGATATCTATCCTTGAGGAACGGCGCGGGCTGTCCGGAACACAGATTCGCAAGGAACTAGAAGCACGCGGTGTCCACATTGGCAGAGACAGTTTTTACCAGATCGTGAACCGCTATAAGCTGACCCTGAACTCGCGCAAGAAGGCATGGCGGAAGCAGCATTACAAAAGCAAAGCAGCCACTAATATGATCATTAACCGCACCTTTCATAGGGTGTTTGAAGTGCTTTTTTCGGATTATACAGAGATAGAAACTAACGAGGGAAAGCTTCAGTTGCTACTGGTGGAAGACCTTGTAAGCCGCTACATTACAGCATATAGGATAAGCAATACTTGCAAATCGGCACCGGTAGTGGAGGCACTATATGAAAGCTTGGCACTCAAGGCTTCACTGAGATTGAAGTATCAGACCATCTTTCATACCGATAGAGGCAGTGAGTTTGTTAACCATGCACTCAAGAATATGGCAGCCGCAAACAACGTCCAGATCAGCAATACGGGTAAGAATCACTGCTATGAAAACGCTTTTATGGAAAGCCTAAACAAGACCCTTAAGCACTGCCTTGGATTGCGAGAGAAATTCGCCACTAAAGAGGATGCCTGTAGTAAAATTGAAGCGACAATAAACAGGTATAATAATGAGCATCAGCATAGCAGCTTAGGAAAACGTGTACCGTATTCAGTACTAATGGGTTACACAGGTAAAAAATCAGGAAAGCCAGAAGGAAAAATAGGTTCTTGCCCCTCTCCCGGGAGAGGGGCAAGAACCTATTCTAAGTCATTGGTAGTTAAGATTAAGAAGATTGGTCTTGACAAATGAGAATATCTAACAAAGTGTAAAGTGTCAACTCATTTCAGGAAATTCCATGGACAATGCAACAAAGCTTTAGACTGAAGAAGAGCTTACATTCTGATCCAGTTAAGAGTTAAATTGGCGTAGTTTAGCATAAGGCTAAAAAACTCAATTATAAATCAGGGAAATCATCGTAATCAGTGTCATCAGTGTTCTATATTTTCTCTGCTTTCTCTGCTTTTCCTCTGTGTTTAAGTTCGAGTTTACGCGCAGCTCTGGTTTCCCTGTCGCGACGATGCCAGATAAGATGCATTTCGAAACCTACAAAGGCTAAAAACAGCCCCACCAATCCTCTCCAATCCAAATACGGAAACAGCAGATACAATGCCGCTGCCATGATAATCCATTCCACCAAGGCAAGTGTAATTTGATTCAATTTCATTTCCTATATCTCCTTAATTTGCACGCGCACTGCGCACCAAGCGAAAGCCAAGATCTTTGGCGGAAGCATGGGCAGAATTGCCGCCCCTTGCTGTGGATGTGCAGGCATCAGATTCGCTCATCCAACTGCCACCCCGAATAACCCGATATAAGCCGCTTTTCGCTCCGGTAGGGTTTTCTTCAGCTTCATGATTGTAAGGACCCCAATAGTCCCAACACCATTCGAACACATTCCCGCTCATATCGAATAAGCCAAACTGATTAGCCCTTTTTAGTCCCACATCTTTTGCGCGCTCATCGCTATTCGTATCGTACCAGCCAACTTCGTTAAGCTTGTTACCACCGGAAAATTGCAAGCGGTTATTGCTATCCCCACAACGAGCTGCGTATTCCCATTCCGCTTCCGTGGGCAAGCGGTAACCCGTGGCGCTCCATATGCATAATACACTGTAGCGCAGGGAGTCGTGTTCGCTGATATTATTGGCATCGGGAAAATCCTTAGTGATTTTATAGCAGGGCGTTAAGCCTTCGTGCAGGCTAAGTTTATTGCAAAACTCCAGCACTTCATACCATGATACATTGGTTACCGGCTGTTGAGACCCGGTGCGGACGGATGGATTGCTGTGTATAATGCTTTGCCACAGTTTCTGGCTAACTTCTGTACTGCCTATCAGGAAAGGGCTGAGGCTTACTTCATGGCGGGGACGCTCATACTCGCTGCGGTCTAAAAACTGGGTGCCCATAATAAAGCTACCTTGCGGAATATATCGCAAGCCATTGCCGTAAGTATTCATATTTGCAGAGGGAAAAGTGATGCTGGTGGTTCTTTTGGAGTCGATTATCGTATCCTGCCTATGGCAATTGTCATCACTAAATAGTTCCAC
>JALNXT010000086.1 GCA_023230245.1 Candidatus Cloacimonadota bacterium | reverse complement strand
AGCGAATCCCGATGTGTGCTTATTATCTCCTTTTCGGCAATAACCCTTTGGTAACAAGCAATAGCCGAATCAGGTAAAGCCAGGTAACTGAGGAAACTCTCCGCAGCCTGATAATAGTAATCCAGAAATGCCTTTAAATCTGTCTCACTATTCAGGTTTGTTTTGGGCAAGACATTCGTTACAGCACTGGATTTGTTTTGAGAAGCAGTAGCAAAGATGGAAGCAGGGAATTCTGCGCGGACACGGGTATAGTTAGTAACTGCGCTAGCTGGATCTCCCGCTTTATAGTATTGGTAATCGGCAAGGTAGTAAAGTGCTGCCGCAGAGCTTTCCGTGCGTGGATAAGTTTTGTTTATCTCTTCTATTTCTTTTTTGGCATCGTCGTTTTTGCCTTGAGCAAAGAAGATTCTGGCTTTGAGGAGTTTTATTGCCGGTATCTTTTCGGGGCGGGTTTCATTGCGCAACAAACTGGTGGTCGTCTTATATGCTCTTTCCAGCATGCCAAGTTCCAGTTCATTCAGTCCGATATAGTATCTAGTATCCAGCTTTAGGGCTTTATCAATTCCTCGGGTACCCTGCATTTTCTCGAAGGCATTGAGTGAAGCAGTATAGTCCTTTTGTTCGTAATAGTTTTTCCCGAAGAGGAAGTATGCAGTGCGATATTCCTTAGTTTTAGGATAGTCCCTAATGATGCGCTCCAGCCAATATTGCGCCCGCGTGTAATCTTTGTCTTGAATAGCGAAATCGGTAAGCAGCAGCAGAGCTTTGGGGTGATCTTTGCGGAAGCGGGGAGAGCGGATAAATTCATCCAAGTTCTTTTCTGCATCCTTGGGCTGGTTTATCTCTCTTAATATCTTGGCAAGAAAGAGGTGAGCTTCCGGCACATAAGGGCTATTGGGAAAGCCGAGCATCAAGTTCTGAAACTGGTCTTTTGCCTGAAAAGCGCTATTCCCTTTAAAGTACAATGCCTTCGCCATCAAGAACACAGCTTCATCTAGCTGCGCACCTTTCTTGCGTTCCGAGATGATTATTCCGCATTTCTTAATCGTTTTGGTGTATTCATCCACAGCCTGAGCATTGGGCTTACCGTTTGCATTCAAAGGCCTATTCTGAGCGGATTTAAAATAGTTCCGCGCATTGTACATGGTGTTTATATTGCAAGCCATCAAGCCTGCTAAACACACGAGGATCAGCACAATCCGTATCAGTTTCATGGGTATGATCTTCACATTAAGCAAGATTCTGTCAAGCTATTTTCCCCACTGCAATATCTATCCGCTCATCTCGCAGCATCTCAATCGCATTATTCACATCGGGATACATAACCCTATCTTCGTTCATAGGGGGCACATTTACACGAAGCAAGGCTTTAACTTTCTCCAAGGCGGGCGAGCTCATAAGCTTGCGTTCATCCAAGGCAGCGGCGGCGATAAGCAGCTCTATACCAAGCGCGGATGCCACATTTTCTATCACTTGCAACAGCTTATTGGCAGAGACAGAACCCATCGACACATGATCTTCCTGATTGGCAGAGGTGGGAATGGAATCCACCGAGGCGGGATGAGCCAATACCTTATTCTCCGAAACCAAAGAGGCAGCAGTGAGTTGCACGATCATAAAGCCAGAATCTATCCCCGGACGTTTTGCCAGGAAGGGCGATAACCCACGTGACAAAGCAGGATTAAGCATTTGCTCTACGCGGCGTTCAGATATTGATGCCAGTTCACTTACCGCTATTGCCAAAGTATCTAGCGCAATTGCGAGAGGTTCACCATGAAAGTTGCCACCGGAGATTACCTTTTCTTCTTCGGCAAAGATGAGGGGATTGTCGGTGGCTGAGTTTATCTCTATCTGCAGCACGCCCCGCACATAGCTAATGGCGTCTCGCACTGCACCATGAACTTGGGGTGTGCAGCGCAGGCTGTAGGCATCCTGTATGTTGCCACAGTTACGGTGAGATTCTCTTAAGGTACTGCCTGAAAGCAGCTTGCGGATATTGGCAGCGGATTTTAACTGACCGGGATGGGGACGCAAATTGTGCACCAGTTCATCGAAGGCACGGGTGGTACCCTTTAAAGCATCGATACTCATACTTGCTATTACGTCTGCATAACGGCAAAGACGCTCCGCTTCCAATAAGCTCAATACTCCCAAAGCAGCCATCACCTGAGTGCCATTATTTAGTGCCAAGCCTTCTTTGGCGGCGAGCTGTACGGGAGTAATTCCCGCCAACTTCATGGCTTCCTGTCCCGGCATGCTTTTACCTTTGTAAATTGCTTCGCCTTCGCCAATCAGCACCAAAGCTAAGTGGGAGAGGGGGGATAAATCGCCACTGGCACCCACAGAACCACGCCTGGGAATTATAGGATGTACACCCTTATTTAGCATCTCTACCAAGGTGTCCAAAGTTTCCAGCCTGATGCCGGAATGTCCCTTTACCAGCACGGCAATACGCAGCAACATAATCGCCCGGGTTTGGGGAATATCATAAGCTTCGCCCACGCTGGTGGCATGGCTGCGGATGAGATTTAGCTGTAACTCTGCGATATTTTCCGGGGGGATATTAACCGTGCTAAATTTACCAAAGCCGGTTGTTAAGCCATAAACAACATCGCCATTGGCGATTACTTTATCTACATAGGTTCTACATTTCTGAACTTTCAGTCTGCTGCTTTTTGCTATGCTGATGGGCACATTATCCAAGGCTATCCGCGCCACTTCTTCCAAACTTAAGTTGTTGCCATCTAAGATTATCTCTTGCATTTTGTCCTCTGCTTTTATATTTCTTGAAGGAGGGTAAATAAGAAAACGAGTTTCTGAGCCAAAAACATCAGGGGACTGTTTTTGTCAAGTGCTGAGTCCCCAGCATTCTTCGGCATACCAATTACGCTTATTGGGCTGCCAATCTCCGTATTGGCAGAGACAGCGAAGCTGTCTGAAAAGCATCCTGCAGATGCTGTGTCAAATCGGAGTTTGCCACCCCGTTGCCACCCCATTGCTTGAATTGCCCTATCATTGCCCACTCAATGCCCATGGCAAGGGCAATGATAGGGCAGTTCATGCAAAGCACCGTAACTTCACACGCCTCGTATGAAAACAGCCGGGGTGGCTGTTATTACAAGGTCAAGCAAGAAAGCAGGCATCCCCCAGTCTGTCGTCCCCGCAAAGGCGTTGATCCCGCCCTATCAACGACAAAGGCTCGCCCCTTGCGGGACAAGCCTTTGTCAATTAGAGGTTAATCGCTTTCTGCTTAACTATGCAAAAAGCACTATTAATGACATTTCTGAAACTATTGCAGTGCGTTCAGCGTTCTGGTGTTGTGCATGCGTTTAAAGTTCGGTAGTAATGGCGATGAACTTATACTGCGAACGTTAAGTGCGGTTTTGTTGTTGCTGCTGCGGCTTTCAGAATCTGCCTTCACGTAGAAGAAACCACGGGTAGTAAGCCCATGGCTAGCAAGGGTTGCATCTGAGATTTCGATGTATTCGGTGCCTGCTGCCACAGTACCAATGAGAGTGTATGCTGTTGCATAGGGATCTGCACTTCCAAACACTTTATATTGGACTGCATTTGCCGTTTCTTCCCAAGCAATAGAAATATAACCTGGGAAAGCTTCGATACCGCTAATAACAGGAGCATCGGGAGTAACGATAACTGGAGCAGTTACGTTTAATGTGACATACAGCTTATAGGGGCTTACTACAGCATTGGAGAATATCCAAGTTTGGGCTGTGTAAGTTCCTACTGGTAGAGTGGCAGCATTAACTGCCAGGCTAAGCTGTTGGCTGTCGCCGGGTACGATTACTTCATTTACAGGAAATCCTACTGGAGTGCAGGATAACCAATCTGAGGGCGGAACTACTGCCATAGGACCTGTTATATCATCAATCATGATATAGGCAAATTCATATGCGTCCGTTCTGGGATAGTAGAAACATACATAGATATCCTGTCCGGCATAGGCATTAAGCGATGCACTATAGTTCGCCCAAATCCGTGAGTCGGCGGTTACAAGCGGACCTATAGTGGCAAAGTTCGTGAAGGATGCTATGTTGTTGTCCGTGGTAGATATCATTACATTGAAGGTTTCGTTGGTATCGTTATACTCCTGGTACCAGAAGGCAAGATTGTCTCCAGTTGCCACTCTCAGCTTGGGAGTAATGATATACTGAGGTGAGGTAGTGCCAAGGGCATTAAACACGAAGGTGTGCGTGCCAGTATAGCCATAACCAGTGTAGATAGCGGTATTGGGGCCTTCCAAACCAGCCCATCCCGTCATATCTCCAGCTTCAAAGGTTTGATTGAGAGCTGTCGTGGGGAAGGAAGTTCCACCCCACACTCCGCTTGCGGTTTCGTATTCCAGATTAACATTACCGGTATTGTTTAAAGGTACGTTAATCACGGTAGAGCCGCCCACAACGAGATCTGTGCTGAAACTTGTGGTTGCGGTATAAGCTTCTGCAAAGTTCATGTTTACATCGTGAGTTAAGGTTACACCTTCGGGAATGGTAACATCTGCCGAGTAATCCGCATATCCAAGGGCAGTTACAGTAAGAGTATGAAGCACTGCTGATACATTGGTAAAGGAATAAGCTCCATTTGCTAAAGTAACATAAGTGCGTCCAACTATAGAAACAGTGGCACCTTGGATAGGTGTGCTTGTTCCGGCTTTGTAAACGACACCGGAGATGTTGCCAAGCGCTGGAGGTGCAGTTACATTCATCTGAACTGGTATCACCATGTAATCACCACGTTGAGTGGAAGGTGAATTGTAGTTGGCATTATTGAAGATATACATGTATGCATTCTTTGTGCCAACGGCGAGGTTGGTGGTGCTAAAGTGCATATTAGTATTTACGGTGGCAGCAGGAGCTACTGTTCCAGCATAACTGCCGGCGCGAATCCATTCGTCACCAACCGCATAAGCATCTATACACCAATCCATACCTGCTACAGCAGTCCATGCTGCTGAACTGGCTCCATTGTAGCTATTGCCACTGCTGGCTGTTGAGCCTAATAAGTTAGGCTTTCCACCGTTGGTTACGCAATATACGGATACCCAGAAATCGGTGGTCATCACCAGAGGAGTAGGTAACACACATTCCATATCTACGAGACTAACTGCAGTATAGGTGGGAGAGGTGAAGAGGGCTGTTCCTGTTCCGCTCGCTCCATAGATTTTGAAGTAGAAATTGGTGGCTGTACCCCAAGCTGCGTCAGAGGGATTATAGAACAAGGCACGTAGCTTGGAGATGGTTACGCCATTTGACCACAAGCCAAAATTTTCAAGAGTGAATCTGGTGGCCTTTTCGCGGTTGGTTGTGGCTGCTGTCATATATGTATCAGCATCATCGAAATTAGTATAGCCCATCCAGCCTTCGGCACGATCGCTGGCGTGCTGAATAGGAAGGTTTTCGATTCTTTGGGCATCTGAACTAAGAGGAGGTCTTTTGGTCATCTGATTACCAAGACGTGGGTTGTTTCCACGGGTGGAAGTGGTTAACCAAAGCTCATACTCCAGATTAGCCGTTCCACCGGGGTTGCTGATAGCGAAGTTCTGGTCTTCAGCTTCACCTAAGTAGAGATTGGAAGTAAGAGCCGTGGGATTCACTGCAATTTCTGCCCAGGTAAGGAATATATCCTGAGAGGTAGTGTTGCCATTGGTAACAACAACTCCACTTGCAGAAGCAGGGAAGTAGAATTGACCGCTGGCACTCGCACTGACCGAATGAGTTCCCACCAGCATATTGTTGAATTGGTAGAATCCATTGGCATCAGAGTAGGTTAATTTCGTTCCTGAAGTTACCTTTGCACCGATAACCGGTGTGGTGGTTCCGGAGCGATATACATAGCCATTGATATTCCCAAAATAGGGAGTTCCGGGTGAGCTATTATCGCTTACAAGCACATCATCTATTAATAGCATGAACTGATCTGTAGAGGCATGCACTATGGCAATATAGACGTTAGGCTGATTTGCGCAGGCAGCAGGTAAGTTGTAAGTATATTGCGTCCATGCACTGGGCACGGATGCCTGAGTAGCCAGAAGCGTGAAGCTGCCTGGAGCTGTGTTATTTGTGGTAGAATAATACACTTTGAAGGTTTCCAGGTAAGTACTGTAGGACATTGCCCAGAAGCTTAAGGAAGGTGAGCCTGCCAGATTTAAGGCAGGGGTTATCATCCAGTCATTATTGGGCACTGCACTATTGTTGTACATAGCCATGGCATATTTTGCGCCAATGTGGGGTGCGGCACCATTAACTGCTGGCGTAGTAGTGGCTGGATTAAAGATAATCCAGTCTTGCTGAGTTGTCGAATTAGGATAGGTAACCCCACTAATTCCACCGGGTGTTCCAGCATCACCATTATAAGTAGTCCAGGGCGGGAAACTTACGACGAAATCACTATAGCTTTCAAAACTATCTGAAAACACTGATGATAAGGCACCACCAGTTAAGGTGATGGTAAGCGTTCCACCATTGGTGGTAATCACGAATGACTGATTATCAGCGCCGTAATTCAGGGGTTCGTAGCTGAATCCAAATTCATGCACCTGCCCTGCAACTAAGCTGATGCCAGGGTTGATATTGGATTTGAACTCTGTGGCACTAAGATTAGTAACACTGGTGATCGTTAAGGTTCCACCAGAGGTATTGGAGAGCTG
>JALNXT010000085.1 GCA_023230245.1 Candidatus Cloacimonadota bacterium | reverse complement strand
AGGAGGGTTTATGCAAATTGTATTTTTGAATGAGCAAACCTTAAAGGTGATTGATTATGCCTATACTAGTGATGATTTTGAAATCGTCCTCGACGCCCTTGTCCCACAGTCATCAACTTTTCATGTTAATAAGGAAAGCCTCAATGGGGATGTTGGCGATTACCTTGTTGTAAGAGAGTCCGATTACTTCTATATCGGAATTATTACTTCAATCGAGAAGATTGATGAGCGATACATCAAATTATCAACGAAGGATTTTCTATCTAAATTTGACGTTGAGGTCCCGGTTTATTCCTACACTGGAAACATTTCACAATTCCTCATCAATCTAATTAATACGCATTTTCGCTCGAGTTTGGATGCTAAACAGAATTTATCCTATCTGCTAACTGAAATCATGATCAATAAAACAGGAACCCTCAGTTACGAAGCGGATAAAAAAGTAAACATTCTTAAATTAGTCGAGGAGTTTTCAAAGACCTATGGTATACGACTAGCCTATGAGTTGATCATCGTTAATGGGGTCATTTCAAATATCAAAATCAGGGTAGTGGCGGTGACTAAGGGTTTAACGATAAAAAGCGATTTAGGAACCATTTCAAATCTAGTTATTTCAGACACGAATGCTAATGCCTTAAATAAGATTATCTTTTATCCAAAGTCTGATAACGTTCTCCGGACGAGTGTCGTTTCTTATTATCTTTTGAATGATGGAACGATAAGCACGAATGCTAGCTCGTTAAAACGAATCGAAAAAGTGAGCTTTAAATGCGAGTTTTATGCAGACAGTGATTATTCATCATTATTAACAAAAGCGACCTCCGCGCTTATTGATTCATCTTTAGAACACAATATAACGTTTGATTTTTCGTTCCTAGCAAACAAAATTGAGGCTTTGAGCGAATTATCGATTGGCACGTTTGTGAGCTTTGTCACACCGAAGAAAACCTATGAAACGATTGTCACAAAAATGGTCTACAAGGGGACTTTTAGGCAAGGCACAATCACGCTTGGAGAACACCGTATTTCGCTCACCGACAAACTTAAATTAATCAATCGAAGGGGGACCTAACAATGGCCTTAATAAAAATCACTTTTGACTCCGCCTCAGTATCATCAAAACAAGATGCTGACTGTAATCACTTCATGGCATCAAACCTCAACGGCAGGATCTATGGACTTGGCGGGAACGTGAATGTAACGACGAGCAATAACTATCTTATTCTTTCAAGCGGATACGTGCAGGTTTATGGACGTCGCGTTTATGTTGAATCGAATACTAAAATCGCAGTTGCGCTTGATGGTAATGCTTATGGCTATGTCGTCATTTGTTTTGATCTTGGAAACAATACTGTGTCACTTGAGAAGAAGGAGATGCCATCCGGTTATCCCTCCCTAATCCAGGAGAATCTTCAACTTGGCGGTCTCATATACGAACTACCAGTTGCTCGCTATACAAAAACCGCGTCATCACTTACCCTGGACGGTAATTATGACGCACCTAAAATCCATAGTCCTGACTTCCTCGCAGAAGATCGTGATATTACACAGAGGGCTAGCATCAATAGTCAATATGGTCCTGCCTATCAGGGAACCTATAGCAGCGTAAGCGGACGTTTCTTTACCTACAATGGTATTCATTCTGGCAATGCAAATAATGGTTTTGGAAATATATTTGTTGCCGGATGGAATGTGGTATTTTCTACTGCTGCGGCTTCAGGCAGTGGCGCAGTATATCAATATAAGTTCAACGGATCTTGGTATGACGTTGGGATTCAATTGACCGCCTCTGGACTCATTGTCTCGCCCTATTCATCGACGCACACCCCAGGGAAATGTTATGTTACCCGATAAATTTTATGGAAAGAAAGTACTAGCTATCTATAGATGCGGATCCTATATTCATGGCGTTCAAAGTGATGATAGTGATAAGGACTACGTTGTGATTCTTAAAAACTATCGGGACATTAGATTAGAAAAAAGAGAAAATGTTGACTTTATATTGTTTGGTTTAGAACCATTTAGACGCGCACTTCGTTTCGATAATCGCATTTTAGATTATTACCTGATTTGGATGGACAACACACTCTTGGCCTTGGACAATCTCGAATTTATCGATGAAGAGTTTAAAGAGGAATTCCACAGAATCATCCATATTGATTGGAAAAAGTACTTAACTGTCTGGTTAAGGATAAATATCGATTATTTTTCAGCGTGTTTTGAGGCTTTGATAAATGAAAAATCGCTGTATAACCTTTATCGAATTCGCTCTTTGATCCGACATTATCAAGATTCAGGAAAATTTGAATATCATCTCAGTGATGGGGACAAAGAATTCATCATTGACTATAAAAACAAACACGCAAATTTAGAAAAACACAGAGCCAACTTTAAGGAAATATTAGAGTTTCTAAAAGCATTTCTTGTTAAGGAGGAAAAAGGATAATGGACACAATTTCTACCGCACTAGCATTCATTGGTGTTCTTGGAACATTTTCGTCGATCTTTTTCGCAATATTAGCTTTCCGGCGCAACGATCGTGGCGATCAAAAGCAAATCGGCAAAAGCGAAGGCGTATTGATCTCTGATGTCGGATACATCAAATCTTCAATCGATCGAATTGAGAAAACACTCGATAAACTTGAGGAACGATATAGTGATTTAGACGGACGCCTTATTAAGGTTGAGTCAGAAACAACAAATCTTGGAACAAAGTTTGATGAGCACATTCGCAATAAACATCTGCATGGAAAAGGAGGATCTTAATCTATGGATGAAATTATTATTAATATTATTTCTGTCGTTGTAACTGCTATGGTTATTCCACTTATTACTTTGCTAGGCACTAAGTTAATTCAGTGGATCGGTACGAAAATTGAAAATGAGAAAGCAGCAAAGATCGTCGCTGAGGCATCGGCCATTGTTCTGAATTCAGTTAAAACCGTATTTCAGACGTATGTCGACTCGCTTAAGAAGAGTGGAGCGTTTAATCAAACAGCACAAGAAGTCGCATTAAACAGGGCAAAGGAAATCACCCTATCACAGTTGTCGAATGAAACGATTAAATACATCGAAAAAAATCATGGTGATCTTAGTTCCTGGCTTACTGTTCAAATCGAAGCGACAATTAATACTCTAAAACACATCGACTGAACTGAATACGATTATTACTAAGTGATATTTTTTAGTACTTTCTCTATATGAATAAACCTCATCACAAAAAAGTTCACGATTTTATTGTTAAAAAATATGAGTAAAGCAAAAATGTAAATGTGTAACCTTAACAAATTCTTTTAGCACCATAAATATTATTTCTTAATCTTAATACGTAGTATGTTAAAATGAATTCAACTAATGGTAGATACAAATTTTAAACTTGAAGTAAAGTTTGAAACTCAACTAGAAGAAGAGTAGGTGGGCTTTTCCACACTTAAATATTAAGATGTAGTTGTCAGTTGGAGGACATAAATATGGCAGAAACATTAAATTCAAGAATTAAGAGTCTGAGAAAAGAAAAGGCAATGACTCAATTAGAACTTGCCGGAAAACTAAATATCACAGATAAAGCTGTGAGTAAATGGGAATCTGGTGATGGCAATCCCGATATAACATTGCTAGCAAAACTAGCAGAGATTTTTGGTGTAACAATTGACTATCTTTTAACCGGGAAAGTAGAAGAGATTATCTCCCTTGATGATATGGATCAAGAGAAAAAGGCATTATATCTCATTAAGAAAGATGATCTTATTAATTTTACGAAATATGGTTGCGATGATGATTATATTTTATTCGATTTAACGTCAAAGAAAAATATCTTCAGCAGACGAATAAACAAAAAAAGTCTTGAAGCAAAAAGAGAAGCGATTATTTCAAATCGGAGCTACAAAATTTTCGGTGCATTATTAGAGAAATTTATAACTTTTGTTGCAAAGAACAACGACTGTAAAAGATATCAAAAAACTCAATTCTCGGAAGCATGTTTTGTTAAGGATTATCTCGATGATTTCGTTCTAATGTGTGCGGCATTGGGAAGAATTGATATTCTTGAACTTATTAAATTTAAATGGTTTAGAATCGGCACACCAAAAAAAGACAGCAATGAGTTCGAACCTTATGCAATTAGTGAAGAAACATTAAAAAAACTCTTAGATGTAAAAGAAACAAAAAGAGATGTCATTGATTATATTTGTGATCCTGCTTTCTTGTTAGTCTTAAATAAACCTGACATGTTCGGTAGAAATATTCAAATCCCTACTACTGGTGCTCAAATAAACTATTTATTGCTTCATCTTTACAATAAACAGGATGAGACAAGAGTAAAGACTATAGTTGATCTATTGTATAAAAACCTTAAGGAAAATGGTTCTGCCTATGCTGGATATAATATTTCTAACGATATTCGTGGTGGATATTATAATGCAAAAAAGAGCTATCAAGCCGGTTTATGCTACTCAAGCAAATCTTATAACGGAATCGCTTATCCTAAGTATTTCGCATTTGTACCATTAATTGATTCGGCTCTTAAAGAGGCCGAGGCATCCTTAGATGTTAATTCTGTAATATTGTTTAACGACTATAACAAGGAGGTTGGTAAAATGCTAAAAATTGAAGTTAGTTATCTTTCCGACGAAGATATAGATACCTTAAGAATTAAGGCAGATCCTAAAGCAAACAAATACGAAGTAACTATTTCAGAATTTACTAGAATGGGGTTAATAGCTTTTAGAAATGTCATAGGAAGCATCAATGTAATAAAAGAAGTTCCTTCACTAAAAAGATCAATTGGTGAAGCAAAAGATCTTTATGAAAATGTGATTATTAAGGGCTCTATTTCTTACATAGAACTGATCTATAAATGTTTAGAAAATAATGATTTCAAATCTTTATTTAAATTCGCTAGCGATTACCAACTCGATGATTTTGAAGATATCATCTTGTCAAATGATAAACAAAAAATTAAAGACTATGCTCGTTTGTCATTTGGATTCAGCAAAGAAGAACTTGATTTATATAACAAAAACGTGGAATCAATTCAACGGCGTAACGATGAGATCAATAGATTCAAAACTTACCGAACATACTCTGCATCAAATCAACAATACGATGAAATTCAAAAGCTGGAAGCTAAAAATATGGCCATTATTTGTGGGTCTATGAAGCCAAACGGGAAGAGAATTGAAAAACTTCTTGTTAGACAACTAGAAGTTCTAGGATTCGATTCAATAATTCGACTTAACCTTTCAGAAGACGTAGTTGCTGAATGCGAAGCTCTTAAAAAAGAGGATCTTGATAATTACGTAAATAAGGTAGAAGAATTAATTGAATCAATTACAAAAGAAAAAGCAATGAAAGCGGAATATGATAAAGTCACTTCAGAAATTACTTTTGATTTCATAAAAGAAGAAGTTGCGAAAGGGAATCTTGATAATGCAACTATCAAACTCTGTGTTTTGTTAGAGGGAATTTTAAAATATAGGTATAGATATGAAGGAGATTTATTCTCCATGATTGATACATTTATGAATAATCATCTTCAACTACATGAAATGATTAATCCATATGATGACGAAGATAACAGCTATTACTCGAATTTAGAAACAGACAGAAAAAATGCTGAAGATAATATTAGAATCGGAAACACTAAGAATTTGCTGCATAAATTGAGAATGAGAAGAAATAACCTTGTTCATTCCAGCAATTCAAATGTAGCATTCACAGATGATGATTTATTGAGATGTATAGAAATAGTTGAAAAACTTTAGGAGGAACAAAAAATGGATAAGTATCAAGAAAAATTACTAAGTAAGACGGTCCAATTGTCTTTATCTTCTGATTCTGGAAATGGATTATGCGTGATCAATGAATCGAGTTTGATATTGCAACAAAATGAAAACTATAAGATTGTTCAATATCTATTTAAAATCGTAAATCCAGCAATTGAAAAGATTCTAATTGATGATAAAACATTCAAGCCATTAAAAAGTGTCGTATCGTTTGATGTTGATTTCAATACCCCGTTCAAAAAAGCTGTTATTTATTTCATTAATGATGTAGCTGAACCATTAGAATTAGCGGCTGTTTATAATTATTCTGATAGAGTTGCTTTCGATACTAAAATGGATTATGAAATAGCTGAGAAAAACAGAGAAAACATGCATCTTGCTTTGCTATCAGACTCTAGTCTATTAAACATATTCTTTAAAAAATCAAACGAAAGCGTTACAAATATTGAGTTGAAAGTTGAAGCTGTGTTTGCATCTGAAAAGTATATTGTTCTTCAAGAAACAATTGCTACAAATATTGAGTTCAAAGCTGTAAATCATTTAACAGCTGGGCAATACTTCGTTACGATCGTTGAAAAAGATTCCTCAAATAATATTATTGCTAAAGATACGAAAAATGTTTTTGTCAAAGATATAAATGCAAACTTTGACGAGTTGAGTGGAAAATTAGAAGAAGTCAGGAGGCAAGTTATAGCTCTCTGGTAAAGGCATAGTGGTCTCAGGCAATCGAGATTAGCCACCCCATGAAAAGCCAAATGCTGAGTATTGGAATATTTTATCTTTTTGATATAATTTTCATAATTCCTCCCTATTTATATAGTGAGCAGTCATGAATGCTCTCGACCTCTGGCCGATCCATTAGTCTGTAAAAGGCGTGGTGTGCTTGGTACCTTGGGCACATAAAAAGGAAGCGTAC
>JALNXT010000084.1 GCA_023230245.1 Candidatus Cloacimonadota bacterium | reverse complement strand
GATTATCTATGTTAAGAGCTATGAAGGCGATTTATACCCTGTGGATGCAGAAGGTATAATATTAGCGAAATATTCCTCAGTATATACAGAAGATATTCCGATATTTAGCACCTATTATAATGGGGCACAATTAAAAGCGGGATTAAAGCTTAAAAAAGCGGATTTAACCCGGGTACTCACTCTTCACCAACGCATTGCCAAAGAGGTTCCGGATTTCCTTCCATTTATTTCGGAATACTATCTTATCGATAGCACGATAAACATCGTAGATGCAAAGCACGGAACCAGAATTATTCCTTCGGATGAAGATCTCGCCAGCCAACTTGGACGCTACCTTTTCGTTCAGGATAATGGCAATATAGATCGCCGCAGCGTCGTTGACCTGCGTTTCAAAAATCAAGTAGTTGTAAAGGCAGGGAACAAATGAAAAACAATATTATAACGGCATTGGATATAGGTTCTTCCTTTGTTAGGGCGATAATTGCCAAAGAAGTTGGTGGTGGCCGTTTAGAGATTATGGGTATAGGCGAAACCACATCTGAAGGTATAGAACGTGGCATCGTTAAAGATATTCAAGCTCTTTCAGTTACCGTCGCCAAAGCGTTAAATGATGCCGAGAAAGCAGCTAATACAACTGCTCAGAATATCCACACTAATATCACCGGTGAGCACATTAAAACCCATATCGGTGATGGCAGGATATCCATCCCTACAGAAACACCCAATGAACCTGGGGAGATAACCCTGGATCATGTGGAGCAAGTGATAAACGACGCTAAAAATAGTGTTAAGATTCAGAAAGGTTTCGAACGCTATCGGATTCTGCATGGCATCCCACATAACTTTGTGATTGATAATCAGGATGATATTCACAATCCCATTAATATGAGCGGTTTTCATCTTATCGCCAAAGTGTATGCCATTTTATCGGAGCTTACTCCCTTGCGCAATCTTAGCAAATGCATTGAGCTTGCAGGTTATTCTATCGAGCCTGAAAACTTTATTTTGAATCACATTGCTGTGTCAGAAGCGGTTTTAAACGAAGACGAACGGCGTCTTGGCGCCATTGTTTTGGATATTGGTGGTGGAACCTGTGATCTGGCTATTTATAGCCGTGGTTCTCTGGAGAAGACTGTGGTAATCCCCATGGCAGGGAAAAACATTACCGAAGACCTCGCCATCGGATTGAAAACTACCATAGACAATGCCGAATATATAAAGCTCGAATATGGAAACGCACTTTCCAGTAGTGTCGATCAATCTCTGGAGATAGATGTGGAAGGCATCAGCGGCCGTGCAGGAAGCAGGAAAACCCAATTTTTGGTAAGCAACGTTATCCAGCACAGGGTGCAAGAAATGCTCTCTACTTGTTATAGCAAGGCAAAAGACTTTTACACTCCTGAATTGGTTACTGCGGGTATCGTGCTTTGTGGCGGAACAGCAAACCTTAATAATATAGGAGCTATTCTCTCAGAAGCGTTTAACCTACATGTAAAAATTGCCACTCCTGATCTTTCGCGTTTGAATGGGATGATCAGCCGTTTGGAAGATCCCGCTTATGCCACTGCCATTGGTATCCTGTACCACGCTGCTGGTCAGGACACGGAACCCAGCGGGAAAAGCTTCAATTTGTCCAATCTAAAAACCAGCAAAATCGCAGATATGTTTAAAAAAATATTAAAGGACTTTACCTAAGGGGGAAAAATGATTGAATTCGATGACAAAGCTGCACAACTAGGCACAAACATTAAAATTATCGGTGTCGGCGGAGCTGGCGGAAACGCTATTAATGCTATGATTCGCAACAATTTATATGGTGTAGAATTTATCGCAGCCAATACCGATGGCAGTGATCTTACCAAGAGTTGCGCCAATATGAAGCTTCAAATTGGTAAAAAACTAACTCGTGGTTTGGGAACTGGTGCAAATCCGGATGTCGGTTCTCGCAGTGCTGAAGAATCCAAAGATGAGATCAAATCGCATTTAGACGGTGCAGACATGGTGTTTATCGCTGCCGGAATGGGCGGCGGAACAGGTACCGGTGCTGCTCCTGTGATTGCCAAAATAGCCCGTGAAATGGGCATTCTTACGCTTGGTATTGTAACCTCACCTTTCCCTTTTGAGGGGAAAAAACGTGCGGAGAATGCAGATCAAGGTATCCGTAATTTGCGGGAGTATGTAGATACTCTAATTGTTATCCCCAATGAGAAATTGAGCGAGATCTATTCTGGGATAACCCTTGAAGAAGCTTTTAATAAAGCGGATAACATCCTTTTTGAGGCTGCCAAAGCGGTAAGTGACGTGATCAATGTAACTGGTTTTATGAATGTGGATTTTGCCGATGTGAAATCCGTGATGCAAAACATGGGATACGCGTTAATGGGCTCCGGTATGGGCGAAGGTGCCGACCGTGCCATAAACGCCGCCAGAGCAGCCATTGATAATCCTCTGCTTCGCGATCTTAATCTTCAGGGATGCCAATCTATGCTGATTAATATTACTGCCGGACACGATATTCTGATGAACGAATTCGTGGAAGTGAGTAATGTAATTGTGAATGAAACAGGCAAAGCAGGCAACATCATTACCGGTGTTATTCTCGATGATAACATGGCTGGCAAGATTAACGTCACCCTTATCGCTACGGGTCTGGATAGAGAGGAAAAAGGCAAGCTCATAGATTTTCCAGGTTTAACGATGCATACTACTCAAACTCAGACTCACACTACAGCTCAAACTCAAACTACAGCTCCAGTGCTGGAAAAAACAGCGGAAGACGAGATGGCAGATATCCTTTTACGCTTGAATATAAACCAACCCGCTGCAAAAGAAGAAAGCAAGCTTGCTGCCGATGAACCAAACCGCATTCCCAGTTTACGCACAGACGTTCCTTCTTTCTTGAAAGCACTAGATTAAGATAAGTATATTTTGTTAAACGTGTGCAAATTCCTCCCTGGATTGCACAATAGGTAAATGCCCCAAAGCTAAAATAACTAAACTGAGCACCGCTGGCACCCCCTGCCGGCGGTGTTGTTTATTTAGAGTACGAATTGCGAATGTTTCAGTGTAATGCATGCGGGTGCAAAGCATGGGGGTGGCAAACTCCGATTTGCCACAGCATCCGGAGGATGCTTCTAAGACAGCTCAGCTGTCTCTTCCAATTCGGAGATTGGCAGCCCATGTTTCTTCCAATTCGGAGATTGGCAGCCTAATGCGCTTGCTATTTTTCAAGCATTTACGTCTTGGAAAGATTAGTTATTAGTCCCTTTTATTATCACCTTCGCCAGCTTCACATCCAAATCACCATTTTTCAGGCTTTTCTTCCAGTGCGCTCTCAGGTGTAATTCCGGCACCAGTTCTTTGTTTCCACACAGAATATAGGCTTCGCTATCGGGGCACTTTTGTTTAAGAAAATCACCCAGTTCGTGATACAGAGTTTTAGTGGATTCATCATTACCCATACGAACTCCATACGGTGGATTGGTTATGATGCAGCGTCCGCTTCGTTTGGCTAAATCCTGAAAACGGCATACCCGCAAATCCACATTCTCTCCTCCGGGCAGCCTTGCCAGGTTCTCTTTACTGTATGCAATACTGCCTACGCTGATATCCGAGCCGGAAATAATGCCTTTGGGCAGAGGGATGATATGTGCATTTTCCATTTGGCGGATTTCAGTATTCAGCTTACTATCGTAATCCGGCAGAAAGGATAAGCCGCGATCTTGGCGCAAGTAGCCTGCGGGAATGTGGCAATAATGCATCAATGCTTCAGCCAGGATTGTTCCAGAGCCACATAGAGGATCAAGCAAGGGCTTATCGCCTTTCCATTCGGATAGGACTATCATCGCAGCAGCCAATGTCTCTTGCAAGGGAGCAAGATTAGCCCCCATGCGATAGCCTCGTTTATGCATGCTTATGCCCGTTAAATCCAAGGCTATTGAAGCCCAGTTTTCGCGAATATGCAAGTTAAAACTGATATCTGCATCCTGAGTTTTAAAATCTGGTCTGCGTCCGTATTTACTCCTGAAACTATCACAGATAGCGTCTTTCAGCAGTTGCCCCGCATACAGAGAATGGCTGATATTGCTATTACTTACATTGCTATCGATGCTAAAACTCTGGTCGGGACTAAATAGCGCCGTCCAATCTATAGCTTTGTTTGCCTGTGAGTATAGGTATTTCTCACTGTGGCATTGAAAACTGATGAGAGGAGCTAACACCCTTTGCAGTAGCCGCGAACAATACACGATGCGATACAATGTTGCCTTGTTACAGCTAAAACGGATGCCGCGAGGAACTTCCTGCAACACTTTAGCTCCCAATTTTTCTAGCTCTGCAATAGCATGAGCTTCTAAGCTCCCTGCTACCTGTGCGAAGTATTTATCTGTTTTTATATATTCCATTTCTATTCCACCTTCACGCCCATAGATCCATCCGTCTTTGGCGGTATCTTTGCCTTAGGAAGCACGTATGGCTGTTTTAACAGCACAAAATTGAGCTGCTGATGATAAATGGCACGCGTAGGGCAATTCCACCAACAACGTAAACATAAGATGCAGGAATCGCCAAACACAATCTTGCCTTTTGCAATGGAGATGTTCTTTGTGGGACACTCCGCAACGCAGCTCCCACAGAGAACACACTTATCATTTGTTCTCCAGTAGCGTGATCCTTGCTTGCATCCTCGGTTTTCAACGTGGTGCATAAGGCTGAACATCCTTTGCGCAGAGCTATCCGGAAGGATGCGTTTTGTCTCCGAAAGGATTTCGCAAACTGTTTCAGCAGCATGTATCTTCGCTGCTTCAACCAAGCTTTCAATCTTATCTGTTTTTGCCTTACTTGCTATATTAGATGGCATTACAAAGAAAGATTCATGCTCCAGTTTCCAATTATGATGTGCCAGCAGCATGCGCACTCTGCGGGTGGAACCACCATTGAGGAATTTATCTCCAGCAGTTTTGAATAAGAAACAGCGAATGTGGGCAATGGGCAGCATTTCCAGAAAATCGTAGACAATCCGTGGCGCATCAAAGGCATGAACCGGAAAGCCAATGCCCACTAAATCATATTTTTCAGGCTCCAGCGTTCTCTCTCGCTTGGTAATTGTCTCTATGGGGATTAGTTCGCAGACTGAACCTCCATCACTCAAGCCAAGCTGGATTTCTTGCGCGATAAAGCGGGTGTTGCCCGTTCCTGAAAAGTAATATATGCCGATTTTCATAATCATCTACCTCAATGGCTAAGTTGATACAGCGGGTGTTTTTGTCAATAAAAAGGAAAATTCGGGCACCCCTACAATTCTGGATAGCAAAATGGCAGTTTTCTAATCCCCTGCTTAAGGATGAATAACACTATTATATCTCCCGTATATCAACCGTATATTATATACGGATGATATACGGGAGATATAGGGATGATATATGGCGTAAAGCAAGGACATAAACCTGAAATATTCACCGATAGCATACCATTTGTGTAGGAATTTGCCTAAGAGCATAAGCTGATTAGTATAGCAGCATAGGGGAAAATAAAACCCTTAAGGAGTAAAAAAATGAAAAGACTAGAACATAAAGTAGCTTTAATCACAGGTGCTGCCATGGGCATGGGGGAGACGGAGGCACGTCTGTTTGCCGAACATGGCGCATCTCTGATTATTACCGATATCAATAAAGGTGAGCTTGATAAGATTGCCCAGGAATTAATCGATAAAGGTACAAAGGTGCTGTCACTTAAGCACGATGTCTCCAGTGAGCAGGATTGGATAAGAGTAGCCACTGAAGCCGAAAAAGCCTTCGGCAAGATCGACATCCTGGTTAATAATGCAGGCGTTTTGAGTTCTGCGGGAGTGGAAGCCACCTCGCTGAACGAATGGAATAAAGTTATCTCTGTGAACCAAACCGGAACCTGGCTGGGAATGAAATATATCGTTCCACTGATGAGGAAAGCCGGAGGCGGTTCAATCGTCAATATCTCTTCCATTTATGGATTAATAGGAAGCGGGACTTCTGCCGCCTATCAAGCATCCAAAGGCGCAGTGCGGATTCTCTCCAAGACCGCTGCCATGGAATATGCTGCTGAGAATATCCGTGTAAATACGATATTTCCCGGTGCCATTGATACACCCATGGTGGCTGTTGCGATTACCGATGAAGCCCTGAAGGGATTGCTAAGCCTGGTACCGCTAAACCGCATTGGCAAACCGCTGGAAATTGCCTATGGCGTTCTCTATTTTGCCAGTGATGAAAGTGCTTACACCACCGGTGCAGAGCTGGTAATTGACGGGGGCTGGACTATCCCATAAAACAAAAAGAATAGGACTGCGCCATAAACCAGCATGGAAAGCTTTGTAAGACCTTAAACACCGGAGCTACAAGTGTCCCACCTGTCGCAACAGGCAAGATGCCCGCTACACCTGTATAGACGAGAAGTCTATAGTTCCTGTGATTTGCGGCTTGGAGTTCAAAGTGCTCCTTGCTGCATGCCCCAGTGTCCTTTCTTGCTTAGTTATCGTTTCGATGGGGATTAGTTCGCAAACCGAGCCACCATCGCTTAATCCAAGCTTGATTTGTTCAGCGATAAAGCGGTTGTTGCCCGTTCTTGAAAATCAATATATGCCGATATTCATCTATTCTGCCGCAGCAAATCATTTCAGGTACAATAGCTTAGCTTGTGAAGTAACTCCATTACGGTCAGTAGCTTTTATAAAGTAGATGCCACTTGCTTGCTGATTAAAGACATTGCTT
>JALNXT010000083.1 GCA_023230245.1 Candidatus Cloacimonadota bacterium | reverse complement strand
TTGATTATAGGGCTTTACTATAAGCTGCCGATTTATCCAAATCCATAACAGCAGCAGCTTAACAAAGAAAGATATGTAACATACTTGTGCTAATACAATTAAACTCAGTAAATGCCCATAACTAGGGAAAATAATTGGGGGCGGGAGTAAGATTAATGGGCTTTTTGTCCCAAATTATCAGATTTGTCCCCCTTACATTATAGAAGCATGTTTTGTTCTTTGATGAGTGTATAGAGTGTTTATGTGTTTTAGTGCTGGCGTACTGGCGTGCTGGTGGCTGGATAGTCGAGAGGTCTTGAGGTCGAGATGCAGGGTGTAGAGCAGGATTCCAATCCTGCTGAGGTTGGAAGGTTGGAAGGTTGGAAGGTTGGAAGGTTGGAAGGTTGGAAGGGTGAAAGGGTGGAAGAGTGGAAGGGTGGAAGGGTGGAACAAATAGATAGTTTGAGTTGCATAGCTGGAGATTAAGAACCTCTTTGCTCTTTTACTCTTTGTTTATCATACTTTTAGCATAGGTGTCCTATTTCATCAGCATGGCTTTGCGAACGGACACCTTGCCACCGGATTCCAAACGGAAGAAATATATCCCAGAGCTTACGCCTCTGTTGTTCTTGTCTCTGCCATCCCAGATTACTTTATGATAGCCAGAGGTAAGCTCATCGTTTTTTAGCTCCTTCACCTTCTGCCCTTTTATATTATACACACTCAGCTTGGTATTGCAGGTGGTGGGAATGCTGAAGGCGATGGTAGTACTGGGATTGAAAGGATTGGGAAATAGATTTATCTGCCATTGCGATGAACCGGCATCCGGGATTAGCAGATCTTCATTGGCTACAAGTTGAGTACTGCCCGAATATACAAATACGCGTCCTTCAGCTCAAGGCAGAATAGAATAAGGACTGAGCTGATAAGTGTTCTCATCTTTTCTCCCTTATTTTAAGCAGGTGATTTTTTTAGTGATCATCTCACTACCTGCCCTTATTTGCAGTAGATATATGCCATTGGATAAATCATGGGTATCCATGTCTATACTATGTAGTCCCTTAGTATATTGAGTTGAGCCATATTCTTTCACCAAACGTCCCCGCAGATCATAGAGCCTTATGCTTAGTATTGCGTGATTCTTTAAACTTATGTCAAATGTGACTTGAGATGAAAAGGGATTCGGACTCGAAGTTACATTAACCAACACCTCTGGACTCAGATCATCCGAAGCTGAACTGGGATTGTAGAGTGTGTAATATATAAGTGGGCGTTGGTGTTCATTATTGCTCTCCATGCTTTTAAATGCCACAAAATCAGATCCATTATCATAGTCAGTATTGATCTGGAAAGCAATTCTGTATTGGCTGAAGATGCTGCCGATCGCCAGATCATGCAGCACACAATCGGTAATATCCAGATAGCGGTAGCCTGCTTCGCCATGATGATTCGGTCCATTTCCTGGTTCATTAATTCCCTCCCAGGTAATTTCACCCACATTGGGATTGTAGGTATAGGGATTGTCCCCATCTCCCTTTGGCCAGTCGTCAAGCCCCAAGCTGATGCCGTAATCGACATGGCTCACGATGCATTTGATGGTGTCGCCACCTGCCACGTCCCAGTGCGGAAAGAAAGTGTTCACATATGTCGAATCTTCCAGTTGCTCTATTCCACCACTGGAAAATTGGTACAAGCGGATTGTAGCGTTAACTAAAGAATAGCCACTGGGAATAATTGGAAGAGGAAAGCTGATAAATGCTCTCACCGCACAGTTTTCATAAGGATAGCCCAAATCTCCGACTTCGAATACATACGTAGTGGTATTCACACTAAATGCTTCACCTGATGTGTTCGCTGCCATATCTCCATCTAGTTCTGGAATGGCATAAAGGCTGTCCACAATAGTAGAGCCATTCCCATGCACTTGTGCCCACAGCCCAAGACAGAACAGTAGAACGACTAACGTGAGGATTTTTCTCATTCTTCCTCCTAATAACTTCATCCCTCTGGCAGCTATCTTCCCTTATTACTGTATTGAATTACTCGTTAAGCTTAATACACCTTTACCTGAAAGCTTTAGGCTTCAATAAAAAAGGGATCGCTGGAGTATCCGAGCTAGCTATAGTTTAGTATAAGTTTAGAAGGATTTTTCCAAGAGTGCCATATCCACCTGTTCGGCAAGGGTTTTTAGGATATCTGGATTCGTGATATCTTCGCCAGTGACGATCACGGAGATTTTATTGCCGACCTTGATGGTAAGGGATCCGGTTCCAGCACTTTTATCAAACTCTTGAGTTCCGGTATAGCCGCTCACACGTATCTGAGTGGTTCCGGTAGCCATTCCGCCAAACATGGAAGCAAGACCGCTCATCAGCCCGCCAGCTTGTCCCAATGCTCCACCCATAGTGATGGTGACATCAAAGGAGCTGTCGTCTTTGCTATAGTGTCCCACTGCAGCTACGGCATTGGCACTGCCAATAATAGCTCCAGCCTGTCCCAAGGAAGTGGTTTCTTTGCTATCGAAGACAAAGCCTTTAGGTTTTTCTGGAATGTGTTTCAATAGTTCTTCGGCTACAATCTCGCTTATTTTGGCTTGAGCAAAGTTCATCTCTTCTTGGGCTTTAACATAATCACCCTTGTTGATAAGGGCTTTTGCGGTATCAAGGCTTTCCAAGGCTTCTTGCTTTGCAGCTTGCGCACTGAGAGTAATCACTACTAATAGCAGCGTTGCCATGACGATCAATCTTTTCATTTTTCACTCCTTAATATATCATGCGTACATTAATGAGGAGTTACCAGATTTTGTCAAGCAGCGAATTTTGCAATCCTTTGAACTCACTATTACGTTTTTTGACTTATATAATCTGCGGCAACATCTTTGTTATAGGGGGTGTTTATTTGCGCTTCGCCGATTTATGAGTTAAAAGACAAACTGCTGCGGTGTGCTGTATCTTTTTAACTCACAATTACGCTGTGTGATAGTTATCCTGATTTGTCACATAGCTATTAGCCGCGAAATTGTAATGTCAAAACTGCTTGCATTGCCCTATCATTGCCCACTCAATGCCCTTGCCATGGACAATGATAGGGGGATAAATGGGAACGCTAAGCAAGGAATGAAGCTAAAGCAGTTGACAAAAAGGTGGCTACTATTTTTTTGGCATATCTAAACGAGAAATTGCGAAGATCATAGAGTGAGTCCTAAAAAGATATTGACAAAAACAGGGCAATCAAATTGCTTGACAGAACTTGTTGCCGATGTAGCTCAATGGTAGAGCAATTGATTTGTAATCAATAGGTTGGGGGTTCAACTCCCTTCATCGGCTCCAGAGATTGTGGAGAGGTTCCCGAGCGGCCAAAGGGAACAGACTGTAAATCTGTCGTCAGACGACTTCGGAGGTTCGAATCCTCCTCTCTCCACCATAGATTTTCGGCGAAGCCAGCGGGAATAGCTCAGTTGGTAGAGCATCAGCCTTCCAAGCTGAGGGTCGCGGGTTCGAACCCCGTTTCCCGCTCCAAAGAATTAGTGGACGCTAGCTCAAGTAGCTCAGCAGGTAGAGCACCTCCTTGGTAAGGAGGAGGTCATCGGTTCGAATCCGATCTTGAGCTCCACCCGTTCTTTTGAGGGAGCCAGGCATATTGAAGTTGACACATACTAAAACTAATTTGAAACGCGAAAGCGAATCGATATAAAGAAACGGGGTTTACCCCCCTGGTTTCTCATTTTACTAAAGCGAAATAAACACGACATGGAATGTGAATTCCAGGAGGAACAATGGCAAAAGAGAAATTCGTACGTAACAAGCCGCACGTAAACGTGGGTACGATCGGTCATATTGACCATGGCAAGACAACTCTCACCGCAGCAATTACTAAGTATTTGGCTCAATCGGGCGGCGCAAAATTCCGTTCATTCGATAGTATCGACAACGCACCGGAAGAAAAAGCCCGCGGTATAACTATCGCCACATCACACGTGGAATACGAGACAGCAAATCGTCACTATGCACACGTTGATTGCCCCGGCCATGCTGACTACATCAAGAACATGATTACTGGTGCAGCTCAGATGGATGGTGCTATCGTAGTGGTTAGTGCTTATGATGGTCCCATGCCCCAGACTCGCGAGCACATCCTGCTTGCCCGTCAGGTTGGTGTACCTGCTATTGTAGTTTTCTTGAACAAGTGTGACTTGGTTGAAGATGAAGAACTGCTGGAACTCGTGGAAATGGAAGTTCGTGAACTTCTCGACAAGTACGATTTCCCCGGCGACGACATCCCAGTGATTCGCGGTTCAGCTTTAAAAGCCTTGAACGGTGATCCTGAAGGTGAAGCCCAGATACAGGCACTTGTTGACGCAATTGACACCTATATTCCGCTACCAGACCGTGCAACTGATAAGCCTTTCCTGATGCCAGTGGAAGACGTGTTCTCCATTCCTGGCCGTGGTACTGTTGCCACAGGTCGTGTGGAACGCGGAATCATTAAAATTCAGGACAAGGTTGAACGTGTTGGAATCCGCGAAACTGTGGAAACAACTTGTACAGGCGTGGAAATGTTCCGCAAGCTGCTCGACCAAGCTGAAGCCGGTGATAACGTCGGTTTGCTGCTGCGTGGCTTTGCTAAGACAGATATGGAACGCGGTATGGTGCTTGCCAAACCGAAATCCATTAAGCCTCACACCAAGTTCATCGGCCAAACCTACATATTAACCAAAGATGAAGGCGGACGCCACAAACCTTTCCAAACAGGTTATCGTCCCCAGTTCTATTTCCGCACCACTGACGTTACCGGCAGCCTCACCCTTCCCGAAGGCGTGAAAATGGTTATGCCCGGCGACAATGTGGAAATTTCCGCTGAGCTTATCACTCCCATCGCTATGGAACAGGGCTTACGCTTTGCTATCCGCGAAGGTGGACACACCATCGGTAGCGGTGTTGTATCCTCAGTTATAGACTAATATACGGAACATAAGCAATGAGAGATATCATTATTCTAGCTTGCGAAGATTGCAAGAATCGTAATTACACGACTACCCGCAACAAACGCAAGCATCCGAACAGAATGGAGCTGAAGAAATTCTGCCCCACCTGCAGGAAGCACACGGTTCACAAACAGCGCTAAGCGCGTTTAATATGATGCGCAGGACAGTAGTTCAACTGGTAGAGCACCGGTCTCCAAAACCGGGTGTTGCGGGTTCGATTCCTGCCTGTCCTGCCACATTTAGTCTGAACCTAATGCCGTTTGGCTTTGTGGAGAAAGTAATTTCTCTGTTACAAAATAAGTAAATGGAAACGAAAAAATGAAGTTCGAGAAGATTGGTCGTTTTTATCGCGACGTTCGCTCCGAGATGAAATGCGTCACCTGGCCTAATAGGGCTGACTTGAAAGAAGGCACTATCGTAGTGATAGTGATGTCCACGATTGTAGCCGTATTTTTGTCTTTGATAGATTTTGGATTTAACAAGATCATCACACTTATATTCTAAAAGGATAGGAAACATAGGATGAAATGGTATGTAATTCATACCTATTCAGGTCATGAAAACAAAGTGAAGACCGCTATAGAGAAGGGTATAATAGACACTCCTCTGGAGCCGTTGGTCGGAAGACTACTGGTTCCGGTAAGAAAGTCTTTTATTATCCGGGATGGCAAGAAGATAGAGCGGGAAAAGAAGCTATTCACTTCCTATGTTATCTTAGAAGCAGATATGAGTTCCGAACTAAAAAGCTATGTGCTCAGTATTGCTGGCGTCACAAGTTTTTTAGGGATTGGTAAAGATAAAAAAGAACCTGCTCCTCTATCCCAGGACGAAGTCGATAGGCTTCTGGGAATTACTGATCCCGATAGGGATATTAAAACTTTCTCCTTTATGCCAGGAGACATGGTGAAGGTTACCGCAGGTCCCTTCTCAGATTTTGAAGGCTTGGTGCAGAAATCTACTGAAGATGGCAATAAGCTGATTATAGACGTTACAGTTTTTGGACGCCGAACACCTGTTGAGCTAAATGCGAGCCAGGTAGAACTTATTAAGAAATAAGACATAGAATAGAGGTAATAGAAATGGCAAAACCTAAAGATGCCGTAGCAACAATTAAACTGCAGCTTCCTGCTGGAAAAGCAACTCCTGCACCCCCAGTGGGACCCGCTCTCGGTCAGGCAGGTGTTAATATCCCTGAATTTTGCCGTCAGTTTAACGAAAAAACCGCAGATCAACCTGGGATGGTTTTTCCCGTATTGATCTATGTGGCGAAGAATAAATCTTTCACATTTGAAATCAAAACCCCACCAGCGGCTGTTTTAATTAAAAAAGAAGCGGGACTTGCCAAAGGCAGTGACGTTCCTAATAAAAACAAAGTTGGTAAGATTAACACCGCGCAATTGAAAAATATTGCCGAACTTAAAATACAAGACATGAATTGCCATTCCCTTGAATCCGCTATGAGTATGATCGCTGGAACTGCAAGAAGCATGGGCGTCACAGTTGAGGACTGATGCTTTTATTGCAGGAGATAGTATTCATAAGGAGAGTCAATGAAACATAGTAAAAGGTACAACGTCGCCTATACGATGTTCGACCGCCAAAAGAGATTTGATCTCGCAGAAGCATTAAAACTATTGAAGACTTTACCTGCTTCAAAGTTTGATGAGACTGTTGAGGTACATTTCAATCTTGGCGTAGATCCTCGTAAAGCCGATCAGCAGATCCGCAATTCGCTGGTCTTACCGCATGGAACTGGTAAGACAATGCGAGTGGTAGTATTTGCTGAAGGTGACAAAGCAGATGAA
>JALNXT010000001.1 GCA_023230245.1 Candidatus Cloacimonadota bacterium | reverse complement strand
TGAATAAGAATGATAACCACCATTACAGGTGGTTAACTGTCTTAAAGAAATTTTTAAGAAATTGAAGGAGATTATTAATTATGTTTGAAAAAGTAAATCCATGTCACCCAGATAAGGTGGCCGATAGAATTGCTGGTGCTATTGTTGACTTAGCATACAAGCAAGCAGAAAATCCAAGAATAGCTGTTGAGGTATTAATTGGTCATGGTAAATGTCATATTATTGCTGAAACTTCTGTGTTTATTTCTGAAGGCGATGTTCTAGATGTGGTTCATAGAATAGCTGGTGAAATCATTGTTGACTATAAAGAAGTACCACAAGACATTCATTTAGCATATAACCAAACTGATAGAATTCGCTGTGGGGATAATGGAATCTTCAAAGGCGTACCACTTACTAAAGAACAAAAGAAACTATCGAAGATTGCTCATAGCATTTATGCAAAGTATCCCACTGACGGAAAATATATCCTTAATGGTGATAGATTGATTATTTGCCAAAGTAATGCTAATAAAGCTGAAATTCAAAACGAGTATCAAGATGCCGAAATAAATCCTATCGGTGATTGGACGGGTGGTACTGATGTTGATACAGGTGCAACCAATAGAAAACTAGGGTCAGATATGGCTGATTCAGTAACTGGTGGTGGACTTCACGGGAAAGACCTATCTAAAGCAGATGTTAGTGTTAATATCTACGCTTGGATAAAGGCTCAAGAGACTGGTGTTCCAGTTGAACTATGTTGCGCTATTGGTGATGAGTACATCGACAATAGGCCTTATGAAGAAATCGTAGCGATTGCACGTGAGTTTATCTTTGACTTAGGGGGATTTGAGAAATTCGCTGAATGGGGGTTGGTATAATGAAGACTACAACTGAAATGACTTTGATTTCTATTGATAAGCCCATCCCTTATATAAACAAGCAGGCAATGGAATTATAGGTCCTATGTCTAATATAATGTAAAATGTAGAGATACATAAAAAACCAGCCCTTAAACGAATAGAGGCTGGAAAGGAGGAATGGAACGATGTCGGCGAACAGACTAAATGTAGTGACGATGAAGATAGCGGACCTCAAGGCGTATGAGAACAATCCGAGAAAAAACGAAAAAGCAGTAGATGCCGTAGCAAATTCGATTAATTCATTTGGCTTCAAGGTTCCGGTTATCATCGATAAGAATAATGTGGTGGTTGCAGGGCACACACGATTGATGGCCTGCAAGAAGCTGGGCATAGAGGAGGTCCCATGCGTAATAGCCGATGATTTAACTGAAGACCAGATTAAGGCGTTTAGGATTGCTGACAACAAGACGGCTGAATTAGCCGATTGGGACTTCGATAAATTAAAAGAAGAATTAGGTTCCATTGAAATTGATATGGAGCAATTCGAGTTCACGGACCTCGAGAAGATAATGGACCGTGAGGTCATGGAAGATGAATTCGATGAGAATGAAGCATTGCCTGAGAATCCATATGCGAAGAAAGGCGATGTTTTTATTTTAGGAAAACATAGGGTGATGTGCGGGGATGCGACAATCAAAGAGGATGTCTTGAAGCTTGTTGACGGGAAAATAGCCGACATGATATTCACAGACCCTCCGTACAACGTGGACTATGAGGGCGCTAACGGGATGAAAATCCAGAACGACAAGCAGAACGACGCCGATTTCAAGGATTTCTTGTTTAAGTCATTTAAGAATATGGCCGAAGTCACAAAGCCGGGAGGCTCGATTTATTGCTGTCACGCCGACACCGAAGGCTTGAATTTCAGAAGAGCATTCATCGATGCAGGTTTCAAACTTGCCGAATGCCTTGTGTGGGTCAAGAATTCCTTAGTCCTGGGACGACAGGATTATCACTGGAGGCATGAGCCTATTCTTTATGGGTGGAAGGAAGGCGGGAGCCATTATTTCATCGAAGACAGAACCCAGGATACAGTCTGGGAATATAACAAGCCGAAGGCAAATGATCTTCACCCGACCATGAAGCCACTCGAGCTTGTCGGAAGGGCCATCAAGAACTCAAGCAGAAAAGACAATCTTGTGCTTGATTTATTCGGCGGCTCCGGCTCAACGCTTATCGCGGCTGAGCAAATTCAAAGAAGTGCATATCTCATGGAAATAGATGAGAGGTATGTAGATGTCATAGTCAAGCGATACCTAAGATTCGTTCAGGGTTACGAAAACTCATACCTTCTTAGGAATGGTGAAAAATTCAGTCTTAAGGATATCGCTGACTATCACATCGAAGAAGATGAAAAAGTGCTTTGAGTGAGTAATCAAAGCTAAAAAATGAAAATTAATGGAGGAAAGCCTATAAATGAAGGTATTAACTAGCGAAATGGTGTTCAAGGGACACCCTGACAAAATATGCGACGAGATAAGCGATTCAATCCTTGATGCGTACTTAGAGCAAGACAAAAAATCCCGAGTCGCGGTCGAGACATTGATTAAGGACGATATGGTCGTCATCGCCGGAGAGGTGACAAGCAAAGCCATTGTAAACGTTAAGGAAATAGCCGAAGATGTATTAATCAAACTCGGATACAAAGACTTAGATAAATACAGGTTTGTTGTCAGGATTTCGATGCAAAGCCCGGATATTGCTGTTGGAGTAGATAAGGATGGTGCGGGAGATCAGGGGATCATGTATGGATATGCCACAGATGAAACCTTTGAGCTTATGCCGCTTCCGATTGTTCTGGCAAGACGAATCGCCATCAAGATGGATGAACTCACAAAGCATATACCGCAGTTCTTCGGATCCGATGGAAAATGCCAAGTTTCGGTTGAGTATAACGGAAACGACGAGCCCGTTAGAGCCAGTACAATCGTCGTATCGCAGCAAACAACCAAGGAAGCAACCAGGGAATTCTACGAGTCATTCATAATCAACGAGTGCATCAAGAAGGTCGTTCCGCCGGAGTTCATTGATGAAAACACAAAAATATTGATTAATCCGACAGGCGAGTTCATAAAAGGCGGTCCTTATGCCGATTGCGGTCTCACTGGAAGAAAGATAATCTGTGATACTTATGGTGGTGTCGGTCGTCATGGCGGTGGGGCTTTTTCTGGTAAAGACGCTACCAAGGTTGACAGAAGCGCTGCTTACTATGCGCGTTATGTGGCAAAGAACATCGTGGCTTCTGGTGTCGCAAAGAAGTGCGAAGTACAAGTCGCCTATGCTATCGGGGTTTCGGCTCCGGTCGCCGTCAACATCGATGCTTTCGGAACGAGCAGGTATACGAATGATGAGATCAAGGATGTCGTCTTGAAGTTCTTTAACTTCAGCCCAAGTGCCATCAGGAACGAGATCATCAGCGATGACATCTGCTACTACGATTTAGCAAAATACGGCCACATCGGCAGAACCGACATCGTTGTCCCTTGGGAAAGGACCAACAAGGCCTATGTCCTTAAGAAATACTTTAAAGACTACAAAAAATAAGGACTGCAGCGCCATCCAAAGGTTCTACCGAAGCGACAAGTGGAAGATAGCGCGTGCAATGAAGATCGCGTCCGCTGGCGGAAGATGCGAGATGTGCGGCGGAATCGGGACCGAGGTCCATCATAAGGTTCACCTGACTCCGGACAACGTTAACGATCCAGAGGTGAGCATCAACCAGGATAACTTCATGCTTCTCTGCAACGAGTGCCATAACAAGGTGCATGGGAGGTTCGAAGGTTCCGGGAAATACGGATTCGATGAGGACGGGAACCTTATCCCCCCGGTCAAGAAATGAAGTGACGCTCGGCAGTACCGTTCGCCCCCACCTCCAAAATGCGCGAGGCAAAAATTCCAGGGTTAGAAAGTTTTGAAAACTGCCTATATTCAACATAAAACACTGAGAAATCGGTGTTTTTTTGTTACATTCTAAATCTTTTCAATAGTGACGATTATTGACTTGCTATAGCGCGGAACAAGAGCGATGTATATGTATGCCAAAGGAGGAAAACGGCATGGCAAACAACACAAAGACGCAGCTCAAGAAACGCATCGAGGAACTTAAGGAAAAGATCGGCGACATCAGAGTTGAACTGGAAGATCTCCAAAGCGACATCGAAAGCGAGTCCGGAAACATCGAACCCTATGAAGGAAGGTCAGAACTTACTGGCCTTCAGGAAGAAAGACAGGAGTGGCTCGACGACACAGCCGGAACGGTCGAGGAAGCAGCAAGCTCCCTCCAAGAGGCTGAAGACGGTCTCGAGAACATCGAATAGGAGGAACTGGTTATGTGGAAAGAAGGAACACTGAAAATCAACGGCAAAGTCTACCGTTACTGGATTAAGCAATACGACACTGGAAGCGTCTATGGAATCAATGATGGCAGAATTTCAAAACTCATGATTAAGCTCGAAGGCAAGATAGTCTGCAGCTACGAAAGAGGATGGGACATACAGCCAACCGACGATGAAGCCAAAGAGGCACTTAATATGATTCTCAAAGCTGAGAACAACTAATGAGGAAAACGAAAATGGAAAAGCAAACACTGAGACAATGGATATCGAATTTCAACAAAGGGATCTATGACGCATACGACAGAAAGACCCAGATCGAAGCAGGCTGGTTTGATTGGTTTTGCAGGGATTCATCCCTTAGAAATAAGACCTACAAACTTGGAGGGGTGGTAAAGCAGATTAAAGACGGTGGGAAGGTTGAGCTTGACAAGACCTATTTGTTCTTCAAAAACAACTGCCCGCTAAACGGACCGCTCTATGATGACTTCAGAATCTGCTCAATCGAAAACGGCAATGTCCAGTTCACAGTTCAGTTCGGCTGCAGCTGGAACAAAAGCAAATATACAGTCTATGGAAGAACCCCTGATGGCGAAGGACACTGGGAAAACGCAATATTCGAGACGAATTCGTCAAGGGAACTCGTCAAATGGCTCAACAGGCCATGGGAGGAATAAATATGGATTTAAATCTTATCTATCATAAGACGGATAGCTTCAGATTCTATAATGCCCATCCAGATGGTCTTAAGGTTAAAGACTGCGTCGTCAGAGCAGTTTGCACAGCCTTCGAAAAAGACTACATGGAGACAAGAAGGGAACTCAACAGAGCGAAAACAGAACTCGGATTTGATTCTTATAAGGATCATGACTTTCTTAGAGTCTGGCTTGAGAAGCTCGGTTATGAAACGATTAAATTCAAAGCCCATGAAGGCGAGTCGAGGGAAAAACTATGGCAGTTCCTTGATGGTCATAAGGAAGGCACATACATCGTGAAAGTGAGAAGCCACATCAGCTGCATTAAAAACGGAGAGCTTCTTGATACTTGGGATTGCGGTTACTTGACCATATACGGAGCATGGAGGATAAAGTGATGAAAGTGAAAGTCGGCGACACAATTAAGATTGTCGAAATGAAGGATGAGCCTACTTATGCAGACAGAATTGGAAAAGTCGAATACATCGATTCCCTTAATCAGATTCATGGGACATGGGGCGGCTGTGCGATTATTCCCGAAGTTGATAGTTTCATCGTCATCAAGGAAGCATGAACAAAACCTGAAACTTGGGCTCACACTTGGCTTGTGTGGGCTTTTTAAATCTAAGTCGGGTTTGTGTTCAAGCTATGCGAAAAAGGCCACAAAACGCCTGTTTCAATTAACAAAATTATTAACTTGCTATAGTGAGAAACAAGAGCGATGTATATGTATGCCAAATGGCAAGGAGGACACAAACATGAAAGTCAATTTCACAAGAAAACCAACACCTGAGGAAATATACCCTCAAACCGAAGCGGTCATCGAAAAGGTGGTAAGGCTCACAAAAGAAGAATTTGAAGATCTCATTCACAATCCGCTTCTGGACAGAGACTACGTGAAAGAGAACAAAGAAAAAATGTATGAAGACGATAAAGGGCGCATGCATTGCATCTTCGTTGTTTGCGAAGGCTATGACTATGGCATCTTGGTTGAAAGCGAAGGCTACGACTATCCAAGATACACAAGCTACATGCCAGTCGAACTTTTCAAAATAAAGTAGAGAAAGGTGTGAAGGCAAGGAAAAAAGAGTATGACAGAGAAAAAACTAAGAAAAGAACTGACAAGGATTGCAAAGGAAAACTTCGTCACATTCGAAACATTTGAGCAGAGAATGAGCGATTCGCTTGATTTCATCGATGTGTCGGTCTGGGGACTTGAAGCTGCGATGAAGAAGGCTTACGAGCTCGGCTTGTCTGAAGGGATGAAAGAAGGAGGCGAAAAATGAAATGCTGTATCTGCGGTAAAGAAATCGAAGGCCATGGCAACAATCCGTTTCCGATTGCGGGAAAGACATGCTGCGATGAGTGCAATGTAAAAGTCGTGCTTCCTTATAGAATCTTCCTAAGCAGAATTAGAGCTAAGGATGCTGCCTTAATGATCACGCCAACGGAACTGAAGCTCATAAAGCCAAGCGGAAAATACTTCTCTTTGAAAGAACTTCAAAAGGCGGTTGATGGATACATTGAAATCGGATCAGAGATACTTCCTGATTTCCTGACGGTTGTAAATGAAGAAGGACTGCTTATAGGACTTAAAAGAAATAGGCTTGCATCCATCTTATTTGATAAAGAGTATGTCGGGAACGCTCTACTGGTTCCAAGAAAAATATTTGAAAAGCCTGAGGAATAAAGACAAAAGGCAAATCGCAACAAAGGGCTCGCTAGGGCTCTTTTTTAGTTATAGGAGGAATTAATCGTGGAAGATAAAATCAGCGCAGAATACGCACGTTTGAAGGCTTTGTTTCAAAACGTGGAGCCAACCAAAGCCGAACTGGTCGATGACCTTATACTGAAGGCCGCTTTCCTTAAAGTTGAGCTCACAGGCATCGAAGATAAAGTGAAAAGATATGGATCCGTTGAAAGGTCTAGTAAAGGGAATGTGCGTCAGTCGCTTTACTATAAGACTTATCTTCAAAGCCTTTCGGTGTACCAAAGCATAATCAGGACCTTGAATGCCATCATAGGGAAAGACAACATCGACGAGGATGACGAATTCGATGAGTTCATTAGCGAGTCCAATGAGTAACTATCTTCTTGAATACTACGAAAAAGCCAAGAACAGGGAAATCATCATAGGCCAGGAATTGATGGCGGTCATCGAGGGGCTTGTGAAGGACCTCTCTGATCCCAGATACGTTTATGACGAAAAGCCCGGAAACCTGAGAATTGATTTCATTGAGAAGTTCTGCAGGCATACGAAGTCGCCGTTTAACGGGAAGCCCTTTATTCTTGAGCTTTGGGAAAAGACGATTCTTCAGGTCGCCTATGGCTTTAAGTTCAAGGCAACAGGCCTAAGAAGGTTCAACGAGGTGGTGCTTCTTGTTGCTAGAAAAAACGGCAAGACGACATTCGTGGCCGGAATCGATCTGGCCGAGTTTTTCCTGTCGCGCGGCGGAGTGGACATTGTTTGCGCCTCAAACACCAACGATCAGGCATCGATCCTATTTGATGAAATCAACAACATGAGGGAACAGTCTCGTGCCCTTTCAAAGCCAAGCAGAAGTAGAAAGAACATCTACCATATCTACTCTCCCAAGACTAAGAACAAAATCAAGAAGCTATCAGCCCAGTCGAGAAATCTTGATGGCTACAACATAGAAGTTGGATGCATCGACGAGGTCCATCAGATGACTGATTCGAAGGTCTATGACGCAATAAAGCAGTCTCAATCGACCAAGAAGCAGCCGCTTATCTTCATCATTACTACTGAAGGAAATGTGGTGGGAGGGTTCCTTGAAAAGAAGCTCGAATACTGCAGGAAGATAATCAAAGGCGAAATCAATGACGAAAGATTGCTGCCTTGGCTTTATACCCAGGATTCCGAAAAGGAAATCTATGCAAGCGAGCAGTCGTGGCAAAAGTCAAATCCATCTCTAGGGACGGTAAAGATGTATTCCTATCTAGAGGACATTATGAATAAAGCAAAAAACGATCTTTCAACTAGACTGACGATGTTATGCAAAGACTTTAACATTAAGCAATTAGAAAGCGGATCGTGGCTTACTTTCGATGATTTAAACAATGAGGAAAAGTATGAACTTAAAGACTTGTCTGACAACTATGCGATAGGCGGAGTTGATTTATCGTCGACTACTGACCTTACCGCAGCAGTTCTTGTTGTTATAAAGAACGGAAAGAAGTATGTGATCCCGCATTTCTTCATGCCAAGCGAGGTTATCGAAAAGAGAAAAGAAGAGGACAATGTCCCATACGACATCTGGGTTAAAAGAGGACTTCTGACCTTGACGGAAGGGAGCCAAAACGACTTTACAAAGGTGACAGAGTGGTTCAAGGACATGGTTTATGACTATGGAGTCAGGCCTCTCTGGGTCGGGTATGATCCATGGAACTCAAGGTACTGGGTCAACGAGATGAAAGACTCAGGGTTTGATATGGAAGAAGTAAGGCAAGGCGTCTTTTCTTTGTCTGAGCCGATGAAGCAGCTTGAAGCTGACTTAAAGAATCACATCGTAGTTTATGATGACAATCCAATTCTTAAATGGTGCCTTGCAAACACTCAGGCAAAGGTCGATATAAACGGAAATATTCAGCCTTGCAAACTGAATTCAAAGTACAAGCGAATCGATGGTGCAGTTGCATTGATCATCGCCTATACAATTTTGAATAGACACAAGATCGAATACGAAAACATGATGAGTTAGGAGGTATTTATGGGATTGTTCAAACGAAAAAAGAAAACTCAAGAACCTGTACAGGCGTTCCAGTTGCTTAATGATATCAAGCTTCCATTAGTACCTTTTGGAAACAATATCACTAATAGTGATGTCGTAACGATTTGTATAGATAGAGTTGCATCAGCATGCGGGAAGCTGAAGATGCGACACGTTAAAAAAGATGAAAAAGGACAGCAAACTGAAAAGACTGGTGACTTGGAATTTGCATTGAAGTTTAAGCCAAATGAAATAATGACTCCTTATCAATTCTTGTATAAGGCTGTTACTTTGCTCTTGCTTAATGACAACTGTTTCATTTATCCGCTTTACGATAAATCGGATTATCACTTGGTGGGTCTTTACCCATTGAATCCTACCATCGTCGAACCAGTCGAGTTCAGCGATGGTTCACTTTATCTGAAGTTCTATTTTCAAACGGGGAATTCTTATTTGACCCCTTATGAGAACGTGATTCACATAAAGAGGTTTTATGGGAAGGACGAGATCTTTGGAGGAAACTCAAGCAGCGGAAGCCATGAGGCAATTTTAAAGACACTAAAAATCAATGATGCATTGCTTCAAGGTATTGAAGGTGCTGTTTATTCATCGTTTCAGATTAAAGGGCTCTTAAAGATAAACGGAATGCTCAAAGAAACGGATAAGCAGAAACAGGTCGATGAGTTCAACAGACTCATCAAAACGGCTTTGAAGGCTGATTCTTCTGTCATTCCGATTGACGGCAAAGCTGATTATGTCCCGCTTTCAGTTGATCCAAAGCTAGTGGATGAGAAGACACTTTCATTCATTCAAAGCAAAATCCTAGATTACTTTGGAGTAAGTCCTGAGATTTTTGCTAACAGCTATGATGAAAATCAGTTCAATGCCTTTTATGAGGCAACGATAGAACCTATCGCAATTCAGCTGAGCGAGGCTTTTTCTTTAGGACTGTTGACGGAGGGTCAGCTTCAAAGAGGAGAGGAAGTCATCTTCTTTTCTGAGAGGCTTCAATATGCATCTTGGAATACAAAAGTTGGTGCAATTGAAAAGCTCATGGGGCTTGGAATCATGTCGCTTAATGAATCCAGGTCTTTATTAGGCTTGGAGCCAGTAGAAGGCGGGGACAAGAGATTACAGTCTCTGAATTATGTCGATGCATCTAAGGCGAACAAATATCAAGTGAACGAAGACGAAAATTCATCAAAGGAGGACACGGAAGATGAACAATAAAGAAACAAGACTTGCCGAGGTTAGATTTGAAGAAACCGAAGGCAAAATGATCCTCGAGGGATACGCAATAGTATTCAATCAGGAAACATTGATCGGCGATGAGGAAAGAGTATTCAGGGAAATCGTAACTCCAGAGGCACTCGCCAACACGCAGATGAGGGATGTCCCGCTCAAGTACAACCACATGGACTCCTTCTTGATTCTGGCTAGGACAAAGAATAAGTCTTTGACTCTTAGCATAGACGAACATGGTTTAAAGGTTCACGCAGAACTGTTGGATACACACTCAAATGAGGACGTGTACAAGATGGTCCGCGCCGGGCTTTTAGATAAGATGAGTTTTGCCTTCACTGTTGCAAAACAAAGCTGGGATAGAAGCGCTAAGGTTCCACTAAGAAAAATCGAAAGCATCGATCGACTTTACGATGTTTCAGTGGTGGACCTCCCCGCTTATGACGGGACTTCTATCTACTCACGCTCTTTAGATTTGGTGGATGCCGAACTAAAGGCTATGGATGTAGCTAAACGTGAAAAGGAAGCAGAGCTTATCAGAAACAAGATCAACATTAAAACAAGGATATAGGAGGAAAAATTATCATGAATTTAATGAAACGAAAAGAAGAGATCGAGGCCAGATTGGCTGAGATCAGAACATCCTCGACTGACGAAAAGGATGTGGACAAATTAGCTGCATTCGAAAAGGAATGCGATTCTCTCCAAGAGGAAAGAACGATGATCGAGAAGAAGATGAACATTGCTTCAAAGAGCGAAGTGAAGCCTCTTCAAATCATCGAAACAAAAGGGATGACCACTGAGGAACTTGAGAAACGCGGCAAGGATATCAAAGAAGGTAGAACCATTACTGTTGCCAGTGATGAAATCTTGCTTCCTGAACATACCGCCAACGAAATCTCACCTGTTCCATTTAGCGAAGTGTCTACATTAGTAGACAAGGTCAATGTCGTCAACTTAAACGGCGGTGAAACCTATAAGAAGAGCTTTGTTAAGTCTAGCGGGGATGCCGGATTAACCCTAGAAGGGGCTGCCTATACCGAAACAGAGCCTAAATTCGGTTATTTGACTATTACCAAAGTCAAGATCACTGCTTATACCGAAATTACTGAGGAACTTGAGAAGTTGCCAGCTCTCCCTTATCAGGCGGAAGTTTTGAAGAACATCAATACTTCGCTAAGAAAGAAGATCTCTCAGCAAATCTTGAAAGGCGCTGGAACTTCTAATACCTTTACAGGCATTTTCTCTGATGAAGCTGTAGCTCTTGCGGATTCTACTCCGCTCCAAATCAGCGAAATCACCGATACAACCCTTGATGATATCGTCTTTGCCTATGGCGGAGATGAGGAAGTTGAAGGTGGCGCCTGCCTTATCCTCAACAAGAATGACTTACGAGCATTTGCCAAGTTGAGAACTGCTGAAGGCAGAAAAGTCCATACTATCGACTATGTTGCACAAACCATTGATGGCATTCCTTATGTTATTAATTCAAATTGCAAGGCATTGTCCGATTCTGCAACCGTTGCAGGAGAATACTGCATTGCTTATGGTTCCTTAAAGAACTATGAAGTCCCAGTCTTCTCACCAGTTGAAATCGGGAAATCCACTGATTACAAGTTCAAGGATGGCATTATCTGCTACAAGGCTTCCGTCTTCACTGGCGGCAATGTTGTCGGCTACAACGGATTCTTAAGGGTCAAGAAAGCCGCAGCCGCAGCCAAAGAAAGCTCAACTAATTAGCTAAAGGAGGAGATGCATTATGGCAGCTAGGGATGAAACGAGTTTCTTAGCAACAGTTAAGAAAGCACTGATGATCTCAAATGAAGATATATTTGCCGATGACGAAATCACGCTTCACATCCATTCATGTGAGGTGTACTTGGTCTCCATTGGACTGAGCAAAGAAGACGCCAAAAGCGATGATACCTTAGTGGAGTCATTGATCCTTATCTACGTTAAGACCTTCTATGGTTTCAAAAGTGATGGCAGCGTCAAAGAACTGCCTTCCAATTTTGATATTCTTGCTCGTCAACTTGTGCTTACAAGAAGCGAGGTAATCAGTCATGATTCCTAATGCCAGAAATGCATCTCTTTTCCTTTTGTCGGTTAGGTCGGTCACTGATTCAATCGGCACAAAGAGTCTAGAGGTCTCATCGAAGAAAGAAGTATACGGAATAATCAGGTCCATCACAACGAGTGAGTATGAAAGCGCCAAATCGCAGGATGTCAATTTTGAATTCAAAGTGGTTTTGCAGGCACCTTCGTATGATGGAAGCAAGTATGCACTCTTAAATAATGTAATTTACAAGGTTGAAAGAACATACATAGCCGGTCAGTTCATAGAGCTTTATTTTGTGACTTCTGATCTTAATAAGGAGGAAATAAATGGATGTTGAATTAGATAAACTTCCAGATAAACTTTCCGAGATTATAGAAGGGTATTCTGATGATGTTCAGGAAGAAGCTATGGCAAAGCTTGAAAAAGCAGCTGATGATGTCCTTGCTTATGTAAGTGAGCATTGTCCTAGAAGCGGATACGGAACTAATCATTTGGCAGACTCTTTTGTGAAAACGGAAGTGGGCTCTGGACTCGAAAAGACGATCTACATCTCATCAAAGACAAAGGGAAGGCTTGTTCATTTGATTGAGCTTGGCTTCAGGCACAGAAGCGGGAAACATGTAGCGGCACAGCCATTCATGCGACCTGCCTACGATGCTTTTGCTCCTGAAATGATTGAGGACATAAAGAGAATTATCAGAGGTGAGAATGTATGACTCTTGCAGACATATTCAATATTTTAAACGGCGTCCTTGAAGGCAAGGTATTTTATGGAACCAATGTTTATGACAATGAGACGCAAGTCGAACTGCCTTATATTGTCTATCAGGAAATATCGAGTCGTCCTATGACGCATGTCGATAACAAGGCAATCTATTATAAGGGTGTCTTGCAGATTACTTTAGTCACAAAAAAGAAGGATGTTTCGCTTGAAACTAAACTTCAAAACGCTTTATTGGAAGCTGGTTTTTCTTATTCATTGACTAGTGAATACATCAATATGGATAAATCAGTCAGTAGAGCATATGAAATTACCATGGAGGAAATATAAAAATGGCAAAAAACAATATTGTTACTTTCGGACTTCGCAATGTTCATTATTCATTGGCTTCAACTGTCGATGGTGAGACTTGGACATACGCAACTCCAGTCGCTCTTCCTGGCGCACAGGAATTTTCCAGTCAGTTAATCGGCGGAACCACAAATGTGAACGCTGACGATACCATTGTTCATCAGCTCGTTTCAAATAGTGGAAGAACCATTACTTTGACGCTTACTGAATTAACCGATGAATTTAAAAAGAATATCCTAGGATATAAAGAAACCACAGAGGGAAATTTGGTGGAAATCACAAATGCTGCTCCCGTAACCTTTGCTTTGGGTTTTGAAATCCAGGGTGATGTAAAGGCAAGACGCGTATGGTACTTCCTATGCACAGCTACGCCAGTCTCTGAATCGACTAAGACAAAAGGCGACTCAGCTGAAGCAAATGCTATCCAGCTAACTATTACAGCACGTCCTATAAAGATTAATGACGATAACTATACAAGTCACGTCACTGCTTACAAGGGCGATTCCAACTACGATGCCTTCCTTGAAAGCGCACCTAAGCTTCCATCATTAAAAGCATCTAGCAACGAGTAGAAAGAGAGAAAACAGATGATGGAAAAATCAGTAAAAATCGGCGAGAAGGAGTATAGATTAAGGTCATCTCTATTCACTATCATCGATTATAAAAACACTTTTGGGACTGACCTATTCGATGATGTCACAAAGCTTAGCGTAGATAATAAGAATGCCAAAGACCTAACAAAGGTCATCGAGGTTTTGTTCCAGATCATCTACATTTTAAATAAGCCGTTCAATAAGATCTCTTATGAAGAATTCTTGAATGGCTTTGACTTTGGAATCATAACCGATAAAGATACGCTAGAAACAATAACAGGTATTATTGGGGAGTTTCTTACGCAATCCAAAAGCAAAGCAAAACCAACAAATCCCTAGAAATACCAAAGACAGGCATAAAGCAACCAGCAATATCATTTTCAACCTAGCGCAAATGGGCATCTCAATAGGGGATGCCTTTTTCATTGATATCGATACCTATCTCGAATTACTTGATCTGTTTAATAAACAGAACAGTGATGAGGGAAAGGTGGAGGCTTCACAAAGTGATATTGATAAATTTCTACTGTAGGAGGTGAGAGATATGGCAGAAACTATCAAAGGTTTAAACATTAAGTTAGGACTCGATACAACTGAGCTTGATACCAAGCTTAAGAGCCTTAGAAGTGATTTTAAAGAGCAGCAAGCGGATCTTAAGGCGATCAACACTCAGCTTAAATATGATCCTACTAATGTCGACCTATGGAAGAAAAAGCAAGAATCTCTCAACTCCACATTGGAGATTACAAAGCAGAAGCTTGAAGCTCAGAAAGATAAACTCGCCGAAGGAAAGAAAGCCCTGGAAGTCGGCTCTATAGGCCAAGAAGAATTCAATAAGATACAACGCAGCGTCACATATGCTGAAGCGGATGTTTCAAAACTTAACGCTGAACTTGAAAATACGAAGAAAAAAATCACCTCTTTAGGAAATGCGAACTGGGACAATGTTGCAAAACTTGGCTCGACATTGACTAAGAGTCTGACTCTTCCTATTGTCGGAGCTACGACAGCACTTGCCACCTTGTCTTATAAAGCTCTTGAATCCGCTGACGAGATTGGCGATACCGCATCAAAGGTTTATTTGACGGCTGAAGCCTATCAGGAGTGGCAGTACGCAAGTGAGATCCTCGCCGTCGATTCCGATAAGCTTTTCAAGGCTTTTGTCAAGGTCAACGGAATGCTTGGTGATATAGCAAAGGGTGATATTGACGAAGTTAATGAGAAGCTGAGTCTAATCGGTCTTACCGCGGAGGATTTTGCAGGACTAAATACTGAAGAAGCGTTTGAGAAGCTGAGAGACGCGTTATCGGAATGCGGTGATGAAGCGACCAGAACAGCAATTGCCAACGAGATATTTGGCGATAAACTAGGCAGCGAATTGACTCAGGTTTTATCGGCAACGTCTGAACAAGTCGAAGCTCTAAAAGACGAAGCGGTGGAACTGGGAATCGTATCTAATGAACAAGCCGGAATCGCTGGCGAGGTTACCGATAATGTTACCAAACTAAAGCAAAGCTTCAGTGAACTTAAAACCGAGCTTGCTATGGAACTCGTACCTGCCTTTAACAAAGTCATTGATGTTTTGAGGGAGAAGGTCATTCCAAAAGTAAGAGAAGTAATAAGTTGGTGGAGTAATCTGTCGTCAAGCACTAAAAAAATGGTCGTTGTGATCACAGGTTTGCTTGCCGCTATTGGACCGGTTTTGACTATCGTTGGAAAGGTTGTGCCCTTACTCAAATCAGTCGTTACTGCCTTTACTGCAACAAAAGGCGCCATAACAATTGCCGGAACTGCCATCAAGGCATCCACCTTAGGTTGGGTAGCGCTTATCGCGGTTATTGCTGCGCTTTTACTGAAAAACGAGAAGTTCAGAGCCCTTTTGAGAAGAGTGATTGATATCGTTCAGGAATTGTTAAGCAAGATTGTCGATTTGATTTCAAACGTTCTTGTCAAATTAGAACCGGTCATTGAAGTTATTTTAGGACTAGTTGACAGAGTGATTGACGTTATTGTCGATCTTCTTGAAAAGCTCATGGGGCCAATTCAAAAGATCATCAACATAATTATTGAGCTCGTCGAGAAACTCACTCCGATAATCGAAACTATTGTCGATGAGCTTTCGGGTCTAATAGTAGAAGTACTTGATGTTATCATCGATTTGCTTGATCCGATCTCTGATATTTTGGGACTCATAATTGACCTTGTTGTTGACTTGGTCGATGCGCTTTCAGGTCTCATTGATTCTATATTAGGTGTCTTGATCGACATCATTCGAAGTGTTGTTGACGTTCTTAAAGTCGTTATCAAGATTGTTGTTCAGGTTGTTAATTTATTAGCTGGTATTTTGAAGCCGATTCTTGAAGTGATAATAAAGATTTTGCAGCCGATATTTAAGATAATTGGCGTTATCATCGATGTCATTTCAGTTTTGTTTGATGCGCTTGAGCCTCTTTTAAACACTTTGTTGAAGCCTCTATCGTTGCTTCTTGATGTCATCGCTGTTGTTCTCGAGGCATTAGAACCATTGCTTAAGGTCATTTGTGATGTTCTTTCTACGGTTCTCGGACCGATTCTTGAAGTTATATTTGAGCTTCTTAGTCCGATACTAGATGTTCTTAATTTCATTATTGATGCCATTAAATGGATGGTGGATAACATCGCTTCAGTATTTGGCGGAGTATGTGATGAGACAAGCTCATTTTCTTCTAGCTTCACCGGGTTAATGGGTGGTGCGGTTGATTCGGTATTTTCAAAATTCGGCAGATTCTTCAGCTGGATTAAGGAATCAATAGGAAGCTTTGCATCATGGATAGGTGACCTTGTCGGAACAATCAGCGATTTCTTTAGCGGGGTCATTGATGGCTTTTCAAATTGGCTTAACGATACGGTCAACTCTGTGGGCAATTGGCTCAGCGATACATGGAATAACGTATGCGGTTGGTTCGGAGATGTCGGTGATTCAATAAGTGGTTGGTTTGGTGATGTTGGAGACTGGTTTGCTGACACGTTCAATTTGAATGGCGGAAGCAATCCAAACGTTGTCTCAAATGAAACCAGAAACACCACGAACAACGTGACGATAAATACGTCTTCTAGCGAGTTCGATGTCGATTCAATTAACAAGGCATTAGGAGGTTCATATCTATGAGAAAATTGTATTTGATAAATGAAAAAGGGACCTCCTTTCGCTTCGATTACGCAAGCGGGGTCCTTATAAGCGATCTGTCTGGACTAGGCTTTGAGAAAAGCTTTACCTTCACCGACTACGGGAATATCTACAAAGGACAGTCCGAGGTCAATAAAATGACGGATATCTCTCTGTCTCTTGTGTTTCTAAAAGGATACAAGGGGTATAAGGCATTCCTAAGCTACATAGAGAATTCCTCAAGCTTCGACATTTACTACGAAAGCGATGATGTAAGGTATGCAAATTGCCAGATCGTTTCCTTGAGTAAGGCGCAGCTCGTGGCCGGAACCATACAGTCAGAACTGAAGATAAAAAAGCTTTCCTTTTGGTTCAGAAACGTTACCAAGGAAATCCAAATAAAAGTAACCGAGACGGGTAAGGTCTATCCATACTCTTTTTCCTACACCTATTCGGAATCCTACAAAGGTACCGTGTCTATTACCAACAACGGATACGCTAAGGCACCGCTGAGAATAATCATAAACGGAGCCTTTGACAATCCAGAGATAATCGTCAGCAAAAGCGGGAAGGAGATCATGAAGATGAAGATCTACTACTCAAGCGCTGATGCAAAAATCGAGGTGGATGCCTTTCCTACTGACCAGAAGATAGAGATCACCGAGAATGGCAAAGCGGTGAATGGATACGAGTATCAGGACTTTACCTGCGAGAATTTTCTGTTCCTTGAAAAAGGTACTTATGACATTGAGTTCAGACCGAATACCACATCATCGCCGACATGCACAATAACGATGGTGGAAGGGTATCTGGGTAATTAACATGCAGCTTATATTCTTAAACAGAAACACTCTGTCATACAAAGACTTTGCTCCGATTCAACCGGACTTCGAAATTGTGCTCGATATGGTAGTCTCACAGAAGTCAACATTTACACTCAATAAAAAAGCAATAAACGCGTCTATCGGGGATGTAGTAATCCTTAAACACGAGAGCTTCAGTTACATAGGAATACTTGAGGGAATCATCAGCGGAGATGACGGAACACTTAAGATTCACTGTCAGGACTTCAAGGAGCTTTTCAACATAAAAGTCCCTGTCGAAACCTACTCCGGAGACCTCTGCGCGTTACTTTCAAGCAAGATAAGGCAGGCATTCGTCGAAAACGAAGATACAAGGCAATGCCTCAAGTATCTGGATATAAACGTCAGATCCTCTGTCTACGGGAAGCTAACCTATGATGCTGACTGCCTTATAAGCATTGATGATCTTATCGAGCTTCTCTTAAAATCCTACAACATAATCGTCAAGTACAAAGTCGGGTTTCTCAGAGGAAGGTTTACGTCTATAAGAATCATCATCGAAGAAGTCGCAAAGTCAGCCAAGCTCAGATATGACTTTAAAGAAATCAGGGACCTTTCCATATCCGATTCCGACATCAATTCGATCAACAAGATAACTTTTTATCCTAAGAAAGAGAACAAGACCCATAAGGCAGCGGTCTCCTATTATCTTCTGAGGGACGGAGGCATATCGGAGGATAGGGAAGCCGAAGGAAGATATGAGTATGTAAATGCGACCGCCGAGTACTATTCCGATGATGACTACGATTCCCTTAAAACAAAGGCGCAGAGTTCGCTCTGCTCGGCGATAAGCGACCATGAGATCACTTTCACGCTTAGTGTCTATAACAATGTATTCATACCTCTTGTTAACGTCTTTCTTGGATTCTACATCGAGTTCTATGGACCAAACAAAACATATGACACGTTGCTCACGCAGATCAAATACAAAAAGAACTTTGATGTATGCTATCTGACTTTAGGAGAGCAGAGAACGTCCCTTACGGACAAAATAAAATTATTAAAGAAGGGGATAGGATCGTCTGGAGGGAATATTTCCGTCTCGACGACTATTACCGATGTTGATGGAGGAAATTATTAATGGCTTTAGTAAAACTTACTTTTGATGGTGCAATAAACACCGCAAAAAATGATGCAATATTCAATTATTACTTAGTAAACAAAGTGAACGGAATCTTCTACGATCTTGGCGGGAAGATATATCCCAGCGTGGCAAATGGAAAGATCACCTTTGCTGACGGGTTTGTCTCGATATATGGCCGACGTGTCTACGTTGAAAAGGACACCTCGGTAACTGTCACTCTTGACTCTTCCGCATATGGGACAGTCGTCATAAAGGTCGATACCTCAGCTAACACGGTGACGCTTGTCCTCAAGGAAGCGACTAACGTTTATCCAAGCCTTACCCAGACAAATCTTCTTGAGGAAGAAGGAGTGTTCGAGCTCCCGATCTGCTATTACAGAAAGACGGCATCGTCACTTTCTATTGACACGTCACAACTTGTCTATATCTCAACGAATAAAGATGAGCTTCAGGCAGCAAAGTCGGAAATAGTCAGAACGATAGACTCAAAGCAATATGGGATCGCCAGCACGACAATCTCTCATTCCTCATATTCAAAAGGAGTTCAGAAGTTTGACTTGAACAGCCTCAAATCAAAGGATGTGCTCATCATCTCGTTTTATCTTTGCAACAACATAGTCACGCTCAACTCGAAAATGCTGGGAGGCAGGACGGGGATTTCTGTCAACTACAAATTTCTCGGGCAGGACTATACGGCGATCGTCGAATACGAAAACGGAACGCTGATCATTACGGCGGGTGATATCTCTCATGAGGTGTTCGCAGTGTTTGTCAGCTATTAAGGAGGAAAATTAAAATGGCAACAATACAAATTAAAAGAAAAACCAGCAGTGGGAATGGCCCTTTGGTCGGTAACGGCACAATAAGGGCAGGAGAGCCTCTTATCGATCTAAACGGTAAGAACCTCTATATATCAAAGGCTGACAAGACAGGGACGACATCCTCACCTTTAACAGCCTCGGACTATATCGAATTCTACTCGAAGGAAAACGCCGATTCGGCTATGGACACCAAGATCTCCGTATTGGATCTCGGTCAGGCCTCCAGATTCAACGTCGGAAACACATCTGGAAGGATCCCTGTTATTGACAGCGATGGCAAGCTGAGTCAGAACATCATACCTCAGGTGGCAATCACCGATACATTTGTTGTCTCGAGCGCCAGCGCAATGCTTGGACTTACTTCTGCTCAGGTAGGGGATGTCGCCGTGAGAACAGACCTCAGTAAGACATTTATCCTAAAGACAGCCGACCCTTCCGTTGAGGCAAACTGGCAGGAATTGATGACTCCTACCGACAAGGTCACCTCGGTAAACGGAAAAACCGGCGCAGTTTCGATTAGTCTTTCGGAATTGGGTGGTGTCAGCGAAGCAGTTTACAACACACACTTAAACAGCTCTAAGCACCTCACAAACCAACAGCTCGAGACATTGTCTCATGTCTATGTCACTGACCCTAAGTGCGGAAGCGAATTCAGCTATGTCAATTACTGCGAGTCCCTAAGTGAACTCAAATCTACGACAGTGGCTGGCGCACTTTCTATGTTCGTCTCGATTGACGGTAACTACAATCCTCCGATCAAGAAAGTCTATATCGGAGTCAATTCAAGCAAAGTCTTGACACCAAGTTCAACGATAGATGGAGGAACATACTAATGTCGACAATCGTTATTAAAAGAGGGACAAAGGCCCCTACGACCAGCAATCTCACAAGGATAGGTGAGATGGCGATCGACTATTACAACCATAAAGTCTATATCCGTACCGCATCGAAGGTAATCTGCATCAACAGCACAGATACCGGAGCTGCCAACAGCACAGCCTAAGGAGGAAAAACATGGCATTAATTAAAAATCTTGATTCGACTTATGGCATCGCGGCTTCATATCACAGGGTCACGTGTGTCTCAATCAATGCAATAAGCAAAGAAGTGACGATATGTGTTGCCTCATACATTTCAAAGGAAAAACGCGATGCAGGCTTTGAATTCATAGATTCGATAGATATAACTGTCCCTCCGGAGGATTACGAGAAATTTGTTGGTGGAAACTCGTTCAGTGCCTCTTACTCCTGGCTCAAGGAGAATATAGAAGGATTCGAGGATGCTGAAGATGATTAAGGACATGAGGCAGAAGAGAGATGTGGTACTCGGCAGGTTCTCCAAAGAATACATATATAACGTTGTTTCAAATGCCCTGAGAACCTACAAGATCATGTTTATGTACTTTGGCGGCTCTCTTGCCTATGACTGCTACGAGGATGGGAAGTCCGATATCGATATCAACGTGTTCGTTGACGGATTTAACGGGTATATCCACACATCATGCGGCGACTTTGATCTCTTCATTTACGGAAGGGATTTCATGATGAAAAGACAGTATGTTGACGAAAGCATGTGCGGCTATAACAAAATCTTCATTGATGACATGTGTAACATCGATTCATTGCTTATCTATATGAATAAGGAGTATGTCAAGGACTATGAGCAATTCGTGAACTATGACATCACGAAATCGCTGGGAAAATACCTTGAAGCAGTCTATGAGTATTTCATGTTCCTGTATGTTGACACCGAAGAGCCCCTCAAACGTTTCTATCACATCATCAGGATCCGCGGCCAGCTTGAAGACTATAAGAAAACAGGCAAATTCTGTACGGAAATACCTGATAGCTTCAAAGAAGAGATGATAACTTTCAAATGGAACTACGACGGAGCAATCGGGAAAAAGATCTACAGGGAAAACATAGGAACATATCTTGAATACATCAGAAAAGTAAAGGAGGAACTCAACCATGTCTGAAATTGAAATAGTCCTGACCATAATCAGCGTGCTTGGTACATTGTCGAGTATTCTCTTTGCCTATCTTGCCTTTCACAAGGGCTCAAAGGCAGACGAGAAGAAAGACGGAAAAAGCGAAGGTGTCCTTCTCTCAGACGTCGGATACATAAAATCTTCGATAGACAGAATAGAAAAGACGCTAGATAAACTTCAGGCCAAATATGACGACCTCCATGCAAGGCTCATATTGGTCGAAGAGAAAGTCAACAACCACATAGAAGACCAGAACATACATATAAAGGGAGGAAAAAAACATGAATGACATTTTGTTAAATATCATCAGTATCGTTGTCACGGCGGTAATAGTACCGCTTATCAGCTTGCTTGGGACAAAACTAATCCAATGGATAGGAACCAAGATCAAAGACGAGAAGGCGGCCGCTTTTTTGTCTAAGGCATCTGAGATAGTGCTTAGTGCAGTAAAGTCTGTGTTTCAGACCTACGTCGATTCGCTTAAGAAAAGCGGAGACTTTGACGCTGAAGCCCAAAAGACCGCATTGAATAAGGCTACAGTAATCATCAAATCTCAGCTTGGCACCGAGCTTATTGATTACATCAAGAAAAACTATGGTGACCTTGATGCATGGATCAGCACTCAGGTTGAATCGACAATTGATACATTGAAGAATGCTTAATAATTTAGACCTCTTGCTTGGCTTATTGCCTTGTGGGAGGTCTTTTTTTATGCCTCCATGTTATAATTATTGAAAAGTTTTAGTAAAAAACCATCTTTAAGTCCCTATATGTATATAGAGGAACACTTTTTTAAAAGGAGATAATTACAATATGTCTAGAAAACTAAAAATCTACGAGCAGTCTATGGGCGGAGGGAACTATACGCAGGTACCGACCATCATCTTAAAAGGCAAGTGGCTGAAGGAAGCTGGATTCACAAGCGGCGAATATGTGGAAGTCGTCTGCGAAGGAGACAAAATTGCTTTGACAAAAACGACAGCTCCGGAATCAGCATCAAAGGAATCGCTCGAAGAGAAAATCAGCGGGTTGAGCGAAAGTCAAAGGAAGAAAATATCTAAGGCTATTGACGAGCTGAAATAAGACTAGGTTTATCGCCTTAGTTCCATAAGAATTCCAAAGGGGCTGCTTCTTAAAGGCCTTTTTACTCATTTTTGCTCTCGCTGTTCTTTAACTCTTGAAGGGCATCTTCAGGAGGAACGTCTATGCCGGAAATCAAAGAACAGATATATGACCTCAGGTCTAAGGGCTATGGAGCAAAAAAGATAAGCAAGGAACTAGGCATTTCTTTAAATACGGTCAAATCCACCCTGCGAAGGGTTGCCTCTGAAAACACAGAAGCAGCTCATTGCAAGAATTGTGGAATGGAAATAGCGAATCCTTCTAGCCATAAGAAGGTTTTTTGCTGTGATAAATGCAGGAACGAATGGTGGAACAAAAGAAGAAAAAACATAGAGAAAGCAAGCGACAAAAAGTTTGTTTGCGCTTGTTGCGGCAAGGAGTTTGTTTCCTATTCCCATAAAGATCAAAGGTACTGTTCTCATGAGTGCTATATCAACGCTCGCTATAAGAGCAAGGCGGCTGACGATGGACAAAGATAAACAGCTCAATTATGAGAGATATCTCATTGGGATAAACACGCTTAAAAGCCTCATAAACGCGAGCATTTTGAATGAAAGAGACTACTCAAAATATGAACGTGAATTGGCTTTAAAATATGGCTTCAAACTCAATAGCATTTATAGGAAAACACAACTTGATATAACCTCCTTTTAGAGTGATGTATATGAATGAAAGGAGGACGATAAATTGGATACAAAAATTGTGAAGATTCAGGCGCTTCCTGAACTTAAAAGAAAAACGAGAGTTGCAGCCTATGCACGTGTTTCATCAGGAAAAGATGCAATGCTTCATTCGCTTTCATACCAAGTGAGCTATTACAGCAATATGATCCAAGTGCGTGATGGTTGGGAATTCGTAGGTGTATACGCTGATGAGGCAATCTCCGGAACGAAGGCCAACCGAGAGAATTTCAATAGAATGATAGACGATTGCAAGGCTCATAAAATTGATTTGATTCTAACCAAGTCGATATCAAGGTTTGCTAGAAACACAATAGTATTACTAGAAACGGTAAGGGAATTAAAACAGCTGGGCATTGATGTCTTTTTTGAGGAACAGAATATTCATGCCTTAAGCGGTGACGGAGAGCTCATGATTTCAATTCTTGCAGGCTTTGCACAGGAAGAAGCAAAGTCAGTGAGCGAGAACATGAAATGGAGGATAAAAAAGAATTTTGAAGAAGGGAAGGCTTGGAGCGTTACTTTCCTTGGCTATAGGCTCAAGGGAGGAAAGCTTGTGATTGAACCTACTGAAGCCGAGACAATTAGGCTGATATTCAGTTTGTTTCTTGATGGTCTTGGAATACAGAAAATAGCCCAGAGAATGACTGATTTAGGCAGAAAAACGAGGTTTGAGAATACTGTGTGGGCAAAGTCGAGCATAAACACGATCCTTAACAACGGCATGTATACTGGCGACCTTCTCTTGCAGAAAACGTACCGAAAGAACTATCTGGATAAACATTCATATAAAAATAATGGGATATTGCCTCAGTATTTGGTCGAGAACAGCCATGAGGCCATCGTTTCAAAGGAAACTTTTATCTTGGCCCAAAAAGAATTGAAAAGGAGGGCTGAGATATTCAAAAACCTCCCAAGTAGGCAAAGTGACGGAAACCAATTCAAGGGAAAAGTCAGATGTGCCACTTGCGGATGGAGTTATATCAGGAAAAAGACCCACGGGAAGTCAGTGTGGGGTTGCACACGATACTTATCGAAAGGTAAATCATACTGCTCATCAAAGAACGTGCCGGAAGAGGCGATCCTTGATGGATTCAATGAAATCTTCCAGACAGAAGGTTTCGATAAAACTATATTCAAAGCAAAGGTGAAACAAATAATGGTCCATCAGGATAATCTGCTGGTATTTGAGTTAACTGATGGAACTAAACATGAATTCAGATGGTCCTATAAATCCAGGTCTTTATCATGGACTGACGATATGAAGGAAAAGGCAAGGAAGAGATCCACGAAGAAAAAGGAGGAGAAATTATGCCAAAAGTAACGATCATACCATCGAGGGTGAATCCTTCTACACATCAGCTGATATCTTCATCAGGACTTAAAAGAAGGGTTGCAGGATACGCCAGGGTTTCCACTGACAGCGATGAGCAATTCACATCTTATTCGGCGCAGATCGACTATTACACAAAGAAGATTCAGGCCAATCCTGAATGGAGCTTCGTCAAAGTGTATACAGATGAAGGAATATCCGCACTCAACACCAAAAAGAGAGTGGGATTCAATGAAATGATTAAAGATGCCCTCGCTGGAAAGATAGACCTAATCGTAACGAAATCCGTATCTAGATTTGCCAGAAACACTGTTGATAGTCTGATAACGATAAGAAAGCTCAAGGAAAAAGGCGTAGAGTGCTATTTTGAAAAGGAAAACATCTACACGATGGATTCCAAAGGAGAGCTTCTCATAACAATCATGTCATCGCTTGCTCAGGAGGAATCGAGGTCGATATCCGAAAACGTCACATGGGGACAGAGAAAGTCGTTCAGCGATGGGAAGGTTCATCTTGCCTTCAAGAATTTTCTCGGGTACCGAAAAAATGAAAACGGAAAGATCGAGATTGTGGAATCGGAAGCAAATACCGTGAGAAGCATCTATTCGTATTTCATCAGTGGCGAAACCCCGGTGTCTATTTGCAGACATCTTGAGGAGACCGGGATAAAGTCTCCGATGAGAAAGGACAAATGGAGGCAATCAACCGTCATATCAATCCTAAAGAATGAGAAATACAAAGGTGATGCTTTACTTCAAAAGAGCTTCACGGTGGACTTCCTCCAGAAAAAACTGAAGAAGAACAATGGCGAAGTCCCACAGTACTATGTTCATAACAGTCATCCGGCGATAATAAGCGCTGAAGACTGGGAGGCGGTGCAGCTTGAATTCTCTAAACGAGCAGCACTTCCGACGTATCACAACACCTCTAATAAATTCCAGGGTAAAGTCAGATGCGCCTCGTGTGGAGGAGTCTATGGGGCAAAAGTCTGGCATTCGACATCCGAATATCGAAAGGTAATATACCAGTGCGACAGCAAATTCAATAAGGGAAAATCAAAATGCAAAACCCCTCATCTTACTGAGGAGCAGATAGAACGCGCATTCATGAAGGCCTATGATTTGATCGGCGAGAACAGAACAGCCGCTTCTGAAACTTGTGACATGATCATTAAGGATCTGAAGGACACAAAGGCCATTGATGATGAGGTGAGAGAACTAAGTGCCGATCTTGATATCGTTGCGGAGAAAGCGAGCCAAATGGTCAATGAGAATGCCTCAAAGGCACAGTCACAGGAAGAGTATGAAAAGAAATACAATGTCCTGTGTAAGAAGTTTGACTCTATAAAAAGCAGAATTGCCGAACTTGCAAACGAGAAGACAAAAAGAACAGTAAAAGCCCAGTCAGTTGCTGATTTCAAAAAATGTCTTGAAAAAGACAATAAGAATATCGGATGCTGGAACCAGGCACTATGGAATTCATCAGTTGATGAAGCCTTGGTGCATGCTGATGGAACTATTGAATTTAAATTTTACAATGGCCTGTCAATAATTGAGGAAATCGGTAGATAAGTTTGTTATACTTTCAACAACCGACTATAGCGGTTTCGGATCGACCTTTTATCCGATTGCCATCATCAATGAGGTGGCGCCGTGCCAAACAACATAATGAATCGTGGCACGTTAATCATAACGATTCACTTCAAAACCCTGGTTTCTTTCATTAACCGGGGTTTTTATTTCTAAAGAAAAATAGGGGGTGCACTCGTTAAACGGATATGGGGTAGGGGGTGCACTCGTTAAACGCTTTATATGCTAGGGGGTGCAAATTGTATCAAATTTGTTGTGCAGTTCCATAAAGAATTACAAATTTTTTAAAATATGTTAATATTTAAATTAGCGATTAACTATAAAGGATGTATTTATGAAAAAAACCGATAGCGAAGAAATAAAAATTAATGTTGATAACACTCGAAAAACTGCAAATAATAATAAATTAGTTAGAATTGCTTATCTTTTAATGGGTATAGTTTATGCGACTCATATTTGTTTTTTTGGAATAAGTGCACAATTTATAGATACTTTCTATGGCGGACTAATGAGTTGTGTATTTATTGTCGGTTATACAATTAGC
>JALNXT010000082.1 GCA_023230245.1 Candidatus Cloacimonadota bacterium | reverse complement strand
GGGGAGTAAGCGTTCCACTGTTTTCTGCAACATGGAGGTGCTGCCTTGCACGTTGATAAACTGTTTCGGGAAGTTCTGCCGGCTCAGCGGCCAAAACCTTGTTCCAGAGCCACCAGCCATAATTAGTGCGATCATTGTTCCACCACCTGCACCCCTTTGGGATAGCTGAATTTCCATATCGATTCGGGGATTTTGGCATTAGTTTTTATGTTAGAAAAGCTATAAGTAACCCTATTGCCACTGGCGTCGGTATAGCCAAGAGATTGCACCATGCCTGTCTTATGGTTTATATTGGCTTTCATGCTTACAATCATCGGGTCTTCAAAAGGCTTAAGGCTTACTTCCGTAATATTCCCTTTGGTGCTAAGAATACGGACTATTGATTTCTTCCAATACACCTGCAAAATCTCCACAGGGTTCATCTTGCCAAATTCGGGACGCATGCGCGAACGAAGCACTGTTTTGGACTGTGCATCGTATAAATCCACTTTGCCACCGGAAATAATCAGTCTTTGGGTGTTGGGTTTATCATATTTGATCACCATGCGTCCGCGGGTGAAGTAGATATTGCCCTGATAGCTGATGTCTTTATCAATCGAGGCGAAGAAGTTATCCTGCTTCACGCTTGCTTGAAAGCTGCTCAAGCTGCCATACATGCTTGTTATTTTCAGATATAAGGCATCTGCGGTAATGGCGGATAAACCTGTTATAGAAAACAGGATTAACATGAGCATTAGTAATAGTTTATCAATCTTCATCTATCACTCCTAAACGAATTAAATCCTCTCGGGTAGCGGTTACATCGCGGGATTTACTCCCCAGATGAGGGCCTATTATCCTAGCGCGCTCCAGCAGGTCAATAATCCGTCCCGCCCTTGCATAACCGATTTTGAAATGTCTTTGTAACATAGAAACAGAAGCTGTTCCCGATGAAACAATCACCTTTGCAGCCTCCGGGAAAAGATCGTCATCGTAATCGAAGTGCCCTAAATCGCTCTGAGTCTCTATCTTTAGGCTGAAATCCTGCTTTGGCCTAGGTTGCATCGCCAGGAAATCACAGGTGCGAGCTATTTCGTGATCTGATACATAAGCCCCGTGGATGCGTTCTGGCATTGCCTTGCCGGGAGGAAGAAAGAGCATATCACCGTTGCCAAGCAAACGCTCTGCCCCGATCATATCCAGAATAACGCGAGAATCTACCCTCGAAGATACCTGGAAAGCAATGCGAGCAGGGAAATTGGCTTTGATGATACCAGTGATAACTTTAATAGAGGGTCTTTGGGTAGCCAGGATAAGGTGAATACCTACCGCTCGCGCCATCTGTGCTAAACGGGTTATCGGCAGCTCGATATCTTTCCCGCTGGTCATAATCAAATCTGCAAATTCGTCCACAATAATCACGATATAAGGCAGCTTTTCCAGCTCATCACCTTCGTTGATTTTGTCGTTATAGCCTATTATATCCCGCACTTTAGCTTCTTGCAGCAGTTCGTAGCGACGTTCCATTTCTTTCACCGCCCAATACATCGTCTCCAGCGCAGTATCCGCATCGGTTACTACTTGCCCTATCAGGTGGGGAAGCTCGTTGTAACCCGCCAGTTCCACACGTTTGGGATCGATAAGGATGAGGCGAAGTTCGTCTGGTTTGCTGCGCATAATCAGGCTCATGATGATGGTATTGATGCACACACTTTTTCCGCTGCCCGTAGCACCAGCAATCAACAAGTGAGGCATTTTGGTTAGATCGGCTACCAATGGCTTCCCCGCTATATCCTTGCCCAGTCCAAATGCCAGTTTGGAGCTCATACCCCGCATCTCTTCAGAGAGCAGCAAGTCCCGCAGATAGATCATGTCACGGGCAAGATTGGGGATTTCTATGCCGATAAGTCCACGTCCCGGGATGGGTGCTTGTACACGGATAGCTTTGGCTTTAATCGCCAGGGCAAGATCATCCGCAAGTGAAGAAAACTTGCTTACCTTGATGCCTTTGGCAGGCTCAAGCTCATATTGGGTAATGATGGGGCCTATATTAACGTTTCTAACTTCGGCTTCGATGCCAAACTCTGCCAGCTTGTTCTTAAGGATTTGGCTGATTTCCAGAATCTGGTTTTCGATCTCCTTCCTATCGCGATCAGAGAGTTTCACCGGACTTTCCAGGAAATCTGAGATTGAAGGCATCATATATTCGCGGTCATCATCATCGATATCCTCTGGCTCTGGGGGACGTTTACGTTTATCTTGCTTATGGGGTTCAGGCTCGATAGGTTCAGAGCTTATTTGCTGGGCATGGTTTTGAATTACGGGCTGGACATGCTCCGATACTTCCGCTTTTAGCACAACATCGCTGTTTATAGTAGGTTTTAGCGTTTTAGGCTCGTTTCCTTTGGCTTCCTGCTTCCGCTGAAAATCTTCAATAGCTATCTGTACCCAACGTTTAAGGCGATCAAACTCGATGATCAGCACTCCGCTGAGAACTATTCCACCGATAAGGATAATCCTTGCGCCAATTCCGGAAAATACTGCCGCTAAAGCACGGTATAAAAACAGGGGAATTACGCTATGAACGTAGCTGACCTGCTTCGAGGAAAGCAAGACTTGCAAAAAGAAAAGCACGATAAGTAATAAATATCCTTTCTGACGGCTGCGATCGAGCTCGGGAGCCAAAAAGTATTGAAACGATACAGTGGCAATTACCACGAAACCCACTAAAGAAAACCAATAGCCAAAAAGATAGATGAAGACGTAGCCGAAAACAATACCGAACACACCGACAGGATTGCTCGTTTGGCTGCCACTTTGGCTAAACCAGCTAAACGCTCCCTCGCCATCTCTCAGGGTATCCAAATCGTTCTTAATAGAGCTATAGCCCATAACAAGCGCAAGAATAACCAACACACATAGAATACTGATTCCACCGCTGATCAGGCGTTTTTGCACTGCATTTAAGCTCTTGCTGTTCTTCTTTGAATTCGTCTTGCTTTTTTTTGCTACTGCCATGCTTACTGCCTTGTTATACGTTAAATCTTATGGAGATTATATCGCCGTCTTTCACAACGTACTCTTTCCCTTCCAGTTTAAAGAGTCCCTTTTCTTTAAGTATCTTTTCGCTGCCATGAGCCATAATATCGTCGTATTTGAAACATTCTGCCCGAATAAAACCGCGTGCCAGATCAGAATGTATCTTCCCTGCAGCGGCCACGGCATTAGCTCCGCTCTCCAGTGTCCAAGCTCGCACCTCATCCGCGCCCACCGTAAAGAAGCTGATATAGCCAATAAGCTGGTAGCTCCAGTGAGTGAGGCGATCCCGAATAGACTCGGTCATCCCCATATCCGCCATGAACATTTCTGCTTCTTCGGTATCCAGCTTGCTAAGTTCTTCTTCAAACTTACCGGCTATGGTATATGCCTTGTAACCCCTATCATGAAGTTTATTCAGCACCTCATCCCATGCGCGAAGATTATCTTCACTGCAATTAATCAGGATTAGCAGCGGTTTAGCCGAGAAGAATTGAAACCCCCGCACCGCCTTTTCTTCATCCGGGCTTAGCTGTAAACTGCGCAAAGGGAGGTTGTTCTGCAACTGTGCACATATTTCATGTAAGGCTTTATCTTCAGACAGAATGGCGGGAGTTTTTATCCCTCTTTTATAGCCCAGTTCAATCTTCTCCAGACGTTTTTCGGCGATAATGAGGTCATTCAGCATCATTTCTTCTTCCAGCCGGGTAAGCTGAGCCAGAGGATCTCCGCTATCGTATATGCTATCCAGCTCTTCATCCGCAAAGCCTCTTAGCACGATGGCAAACGCCTCTGCACTCTTAATCTCCGAAAGCATGGCATTATCTGCCGTGTCGCCTTCTTTGGCAAAGATGCCGGGGTAATCATGATATTCTATCGTAGCATAGATGGTTTTCTTGGGTTTATACAGTTCACTTAGGCGGGTAATCCGTTCATCGGCAACTTGCACCACCCCAATATTGGCTTCCGTAGCCACTTGTCCGTATTTATCGGTGTTATGTTCACTGCGGGTTAAGGCATTAAATATCGTGGTCTTTCCGCTTTTGGGTAAGCCAATTAGCGCTAGTTTCATTTATCTTTTCCCTTTATCTTTTCTTCGATGGCTTTCACTTTGCTTTTCTCGCTGAACAAAGCCCTCACTTCACCGGGATCAAGAGGACGCCAACGTCCGCTGGGTAGTTCTTTCAGCTTCAATGGCCCAAATTGCATACGTCTAAGGCGGCGAACCTTAGCGCCAACCGCTTCAATCATCTGGCGGATTTGCCTCTTTCTGCCTTCGGTAATCACCATTTTAAGGCTCATGGAGCCTTCATCTTCTTCTTTTACAAACACTCCGGCTTTGTGCGTAATGCCACCCTCAATTTCCACGCCATTGCGTAGTTTATCAAGTTCTCGTTTCCTTAAGGGGCGGTCAATATCCACTTTATACACTTTTTCCACTTTGTAGTTGGGATGTGTAAGCAAGTTTATCAAAGCTGTATCGTTGGTAAGCAGCAGCAAGCCTTCAGAGTTTTTATCAAGACGTCCCGCATAGGCAAGGTTCTGAGCATTTTCCGGCAGCAAACTATATATGGTTTGGCGTCCCATTTCGTCGCTTTGGGTAACCACATAACCGCGAGGTTTGTTTAGCATCAAATACATTTTCTGCTTTTTGGCAGAGATCGCTTTACCGTCCAACTGAAGATCGTCTGTGGCGGGATCTACACGCATGGCAAGATCGCTGCAAACTTCTCCGTTCAGCCTAACTCTGCCGGCGGTAATCAGTTCTTCTACTTTGCGTCGGCTGCCCAGACCACAATCTGCCAGATAGCGGTTTAGCCGCACAGCTTCACCAGCTTTCGAGGCTGTTTTGGAGGACGGTTTGGTAGAGTTTGGTGATGATTTCATCTATAGCTTCCTCTTTAGTTTTAAATTTAGCTGTCCCTCCCTCGGCAATTGCGTATAGCTCCGTGAGGGTTAAGTTTTTGTTTTCGTATAACACTTTGTTATTGATCAAATCCGTGAAGCTTACTGATAATACCATTTGAACCTGATAATCCTGCACCTGATTTGCCGCATCATAGCTATATACACTCTCCGAAAAGGTGTTTATCGAGCCTTCCAAAGCACAATCCTGATCTCGGGTAACCAATTTTAGCCGACCATCATTACGGATTTCTTTGTTTAGCCCGGTAAGCATCAAATCTCCCAGGGCAAATTCGCTACTTCGGTTCTCGAACGCCATCACCCGAATCTTTTTTAAATACGGGTAAGAGTTCGAATAAACCGAGTAAAAACAGCCACTCAGGGACAACAATATCAGCAGGGGATAAATAATTCTCTTGACCATAATGCCATATCCAAAAAATATTCGTATCCTTGTCAAGATAAACCTTGCGTGCATGCCAAGAAACGCAAATAATAGCCTTAAAAGGGAGGTATCCATGGCAAAGAAATTCTTGTCTAAAGCAGACGCTGCCAAGAAGTTAAAGGTATCCGATCGGGTAATACAGGAAATGATCGCAACGGGCGTATTTGAAAGTAAGCTCGTGGGCAAAAACGTTAAGATAGACGAGGATTCTCTCAACGAATGGTTAGAGAACCTCAACGAAACAGACGAAAAGATGCTTGCACTAAAGCGGGTAATTTGTCATTTTGAAGAGTACATGCGCCCCGAAAACGTCTTCTTGGATTTCTCGGCAGAAAACAAGTACGATGCCATCCGTATTTTGAGCGAGAAAGCCAAAGACCTGAAGCTGGTGCGCGATGCCCGTTGGCTGTACGAAGTGGTGGTAGCCCGCGAAGAGCTAATCTCCACCGCTATCGGCAATGGTGTAGCATTGCTTCACCCCCGGCATTTACACCCTTCCAAGATCAAAACCCCCAGCATTCTGTTTGGGCGTTCAGTAGAACCTGTGGATTTCGACGCTCCGGATAACAAACCCGTGAACATCTTCTTCATGCTCTTGCTGCATAACGACAAACAACACCTGTTTTCCCTTTCCTACATCTCCAAGCTGATTATGAATTCCGAGAATCTTGCCAGTTTCACATCTGCAATAGATGCAACCGAAATTCATAAAGCGCTTACCGTTGTTCCTGAACAGCTTAAGTAAAGCATGCCTTTAATCCGCATCATTCTGGGAAGTAAAAGCGACATCGACAAATTCGATGCCGCTGTTGAGGTGTTGAAAGACTTCGGCGTTCAGTACGACCTGCACATTTCCTCTGCGCATCGCAATCCGGAAAAGACCGTGCAGCTTGCCGCCGAAGCAGAGGACTTAGGAATTAAAGTTATTATTGCCGGTGCAGGGCTTGCAGCTCATTTGCCCGGTGTGATAGCCTCCCACACCTGTTTACCAGTTATAGGTGTTCCCATTGCCTCTGGTGCTTTGAACGGCTTGGATGCCCTGTATTCCATCGTGCAAATGCCCCCCGGTGTTCCTGTAGCATGTGTTGCCATCAATGGCAGCAAAAATGCAGCTCTGCTGGCGATACAAATCCTTGCTGGTTCCGATACAGAGCTGCGAACCAAATATAATAGCTTTAAGCAGAGTCTGAAGAGTTAAGGCAACTCCTTACTGAGTTATTACTATCCCCATTGCATCCGTGTAATCTACCTTCACGCACTTTCCTTGGGTGAAACTTCCGCCTAAAATGCTTTTTGCCAGAGCGTCTTCCAGATCCTTCTGAATTAACCTTTTTAGTGGTCTTGCTCCGAAAGCGGGATCGTATCCTGTCTTGGCAATATAATCCACCAAGCCTTCGGAAAAGCTGATCTGCAAGTTTTGCTTTTCCAG
>JALNXT010000081.1 GCA_023230245.1 Candidatus Cloacimonadota bacterium | reverse complement strand
TTTACTCGCGTGTGAAATCCTAATATGAAGAGGATTTGCTGCAGATTTTTAGCATCAGATTCGTTTGTTAGCGTTATATCTGGATATGTAGATTTTAGTTCAGATAGTGCAAGGGGCACTCGTGCTGCTGGGATATTGAAGTTTGTGTTGTTTATTGTTGTCATTTTAAACCTCGGTTTCTATAAGTTCGCATACTAATCAACTTTAATCATAAACTATATCATAACCGTCAATTTCTTGATTGCAATATTTATCATAATAACATCTAAACGCACCATCTTTAAATCCTTCTGGATGTTTAGATGCTTTACAAGTACAAAACATATAGTTATAGTTACAAGGATACGTATCAATCGATTTAGACTCGGTTAAATCATAAAAAGAATCTATCAATATTTCCATATCATCAATTATATTTTTTTTATCAAACTTATACAACGCTTCTATGCCATATTTTGCGTAAAAGAGGCTTCCAAAATCTGCAATTTCATCTGTCATATAATGATATCCGTAACAATACAGATTCAATTGCCGCTCATATGAATCATCATGGGCTGACCGGAAAATTTTTGAGGTTTTTAAATCGCGCAAAATGGTTAAACTATCTTTTTTTATAACTGAATCTATAAATCCTGTAAATTTTGGATGTTTAATTTCCATTTCATTTCGTACTGGACACGACATATAGAAGGCTTGGGCAAACCCTTTAGCATTTTCAGCATATGCTTGAAATTGCATTATGTATAATGCCATCCAATTTTTAACACTTTTCTTTACATCTGTAAGTGCTTTTATATATGTAAAATCATCATCACATACAGTTTGTAACTGTTTACTATATGATGGAACTGGCTTACCAAACGATGTTCTATCTTCGTTTAGCACCTCATCGAATACTTTATTAGCATAATTGTAAAATTCAGTAGTATAATTTCTAAAATTTATATTACAATCTCTAGGGTTCAATTCGAAAAATCTTTCATGTATAGAGTGAAAAAAACTTCCACAAATGAGTGCTACTGTTGATGGCTCTTTTAATTTAAGTATATATTTGTAATAGTATAGACGGTTACAACCCGTATACATATTTATCTGGCTTGCCGACACTTTTCTAACGTAAGCCATTCAGACCACATCCCTAGTAGTATCTAGCATAAATGTGGTAAATTTATGATGCTTTCTAGCCAAATAAGCATTATCTAATTCTTTATTCATATACATAAAGTCGTACAACTTAATCAAATCTTCTTTAGCACCATGACTTGTGTTCCATACGAAGTTGCAATGTTTATTAGATAACGTCATTTTATTAGGTTCAATATCTGTATATTCTTTAAGAATATCATTAATTTGTTTACATACAGTTTCATTTCCACAGAAACTAATTCTATATCTACCTGTTTTAGTTTCTTTAAAAACTGTTCCATCTGAATCAAAGATGCCTAGAACAATAGCAGACATTTCTTCCGGTGTTGAAGCAAAATCCACAGGTAATGTTTCCTTTCCTGTCTTTCTAGGAACCATCCCGTATTTTGCTAGATCTTTCACCCATTGTTTATCTTTCTTACGCACTGATGCTGTAATAGAATTTTTACGAGGGCGCTCGTCCCTTAGGTAAACTTTGTTATTGATATGGAGATTATCTTTATAGTTAATAAGCCACTCATAATCTTTGATTGCCAAATCTATTCCAACCGTATTGTCAGAAGATTTAACATATGCGTCACCCATAAAAAATGATTCATAGTAAAATTTTTCAGTCGTATCAAGTTCAGAAAAATAATAAGAATCAAATTCATTAGTAGAGTCAGAATTTTCAGTTAAAGACATACAATACTATATATGTCTTCCATCATATATATAATTTTTGTAGACCGTCAAATGTTAAATATTAAAAGAAAAATTAGTATCAGTACTAATACCCAAGTGAAATATTTCACGTACTGTAAACGATTATCTTCCTTTACACGTTTATTATATATATCGTTTAAATATTCCTTAGTATATGTGGCTTCATAAATTTCATTATAATCTATATCAATAAATTGAATATCTTTACACATATTACATTTATATAACCCTCTATATTCCACAAATCCGTTTTGTCCTGCAATTACAATATAATTTAAAAATTGCATCGATTGCCCACAATCACATATAACGTCTTTCATATAACCACACGGCGAGTGCCCTTAACGATATTCATATTTATACTCAGTATTTAAACCTATGCTTTTAAGAAACGGAATTATTTTAGATTGAAAACATTTTGGACATATATCAGGTTCAAATTCATGATGATCTGCGTGATCGTAATCGTAATCATGTGCATATTTATGACTAATTATACAGTCGTCATATAAAAGACCTGATTTATTAAACTCTGCTAACATATCTTCTCCACAAATATCACAGAATATTTTATCTATTGTTTCTCGTACAATGGTTTCAGTTTTATACGTTTTCATATTAATCACACGGCGAGTGCCCTTAACGATATTCATCTTTATAAAAATACGTAGCAGCTCTAATATCCATATAATCACCACACGTATCTGAGCCTGGTTTTAAATTACAATTTTTACAATACTCTAATGATCCAAATTCACCTTTACAACCTAAAGGTTCTATATTAGCGTCTTTCATTATTGGACACATTTCTCGTAACCTTTTAATTTCCCTACGCAATCGGTCATTTTCAAATATAACTTGTCTAAGTTTTAACGCTTGATCAGAATATTTATTTCTATATTCCTCATCAATTTTTTTCTTAGTTGTTATTACTATATCCATATTAATCACTCTATATAACACAATCTTCCACAACACCTACATTTATATAAACTTACTGATTTATTTTCAACCTTTATTCCAGAATTAATATGCGTTAAAGCTCCACCACATTCAGAACATCTGCTTAATGCTTTAAATTTATCACCCATATTATCACATTTCAGGTTTATAATATTTAACAGATTGCCACTCAAAATATATTTCTGGTAACTGTGATCCTTCTGGAACTGGTAAGAACGACTCGCTTTCAAGTAAGAATAAGAAAGCTAATCTACATTGATCATAATGTACGTCTAGTACATCAACATGTTCTGGTAATTCTATTTTAGGTATTGTTGTATAGTTACAACCATAATTTGCGTTAGTAAATAGATTAAGTAATTGTGATTTAGGTATAACTAGTAATTTATATGTATGTGTGTTTATAAAGATTCCTCTGCAATCTTTCTTTCTGTTAACATATTTTTAACTGAATCTTTTGTCATTAATTTTATATATTTATAATATGCTATTGGATACTTTACCCAAAATTTAATTTTATTAATTGGTGTCATATTCGAATAACACATAAAACTTTTTGATTCTAAATAAAATCCTCTCCATGCCATATGTTACCTCACTATAGTATTATAATTTCGTAATTTTAAAAATTGGTGTCATCTGTACTCCTTAAAAGTCAAAAATAGACTTCTGCTTACCAGCTTTTTTGCCCTTCGGAGTTCTGTCGGAGAGTCCTAGACGTTCGAAGGCTGAGTCTACTATTGAAAGATAGTAATCATAATCAATATCTGTTATACTATCTATAGTGTCAAACACAGTTATAAGTTTATATGAGCTACCGTGTTTCGTTTTAATTTTAACATAATCTAATTTAGTTTCACCACTTATCTTTGTTTTAAATCTAGATTCAAATTGTCGAACAAGCTGACCACCAATAGTATTAGGTGTTTTGTATTGACATAGAGGTTTACACGCTACATTCTTTTTTATTAAATCTAGTGACCACATACTTTTATCATAATAATTTGCGATATTATCTTCAAATTGTTTAACCGCGACACTATCGTTATCATCTAACATTAACATTTCAAATCCAATCTTTTCAATTATGTCTGCAAATAGACGAGCTAAAGAACTTCCTTTAAAACTGATCCCATGTATGACAAGATATGGGTTATTATGATCATCTCTTTCGATTAATAGATACTGTTTTGTACCTTCTCTGAAGAATGATCTTTCGTAAAATTCCTCTTCCATTTGAATGTGATTTTCTTCTACACCAAAGAAACTATGAACGTAATCTTCTATGAACAAGTTTACTTCATCAATAGTCATGTCTGAATAACTAAGAATCCCATCAGTATCCAATGCTACAACATTACCAACTTTCTCTATAACTTTTGTTATTATGTGTCTACCAAGACCAGTAATAATTGTATATGCACATATACTACCAAAGTGGGCGAATTTTAATCCAAAGTAACCGCTCACAGAATTCATGATCACTTTATTATTAATCTGGGCTACATTTAAAGAAGCATACTCTGGTGAATTATGATCAAGTGTTTTCATCTGTCGTTTCATTTCTAATCTTTCTTTCATTAATTTTCTAATGAAAGTACTTGTAAAACCTGGACGTGAGAAATCTATTTCAATTATTAATTGCATATTAGCTTTTTCATCTGGAATAGACAAATGTAATATCTTTTTTTCTTTATCCATATAAGCAGAATATGGTTCAAGCGTAGATTTTGTCTTTATAAGTTTACAAGTTTCTGGTGAGATGTTAAATGTCGTTATAAGGTGGGGGTAATATGATAAGAAGTCCCACTTTTTTAGTGGTTTGTCTTTATATAAACCAGGTCTAAAACACTTGGCGAGTGCCCCTTGTTTATTTTCTGCCAAATATTTAAAATCATCTTCAACTGTTTTATCGCTTATTATACCTATTCTCCCATACTCTTTCATGAAGAGCATGTGTCCAACATAACTTGGATTACTATTAATACATGACTCTAGCGATACACCTATAATTTCAGCCATGTTAATAATTCCAGGCAAATACATATCACATAAGAATCGAGTACACCTGATATCACTCGTCAAATATCTTTTAAGTTCATCTGTGCCAACCATATTTTTCATGTTGCCTAATACACTCTCATTCTCCTCGACAACACCATCTAAGTGATATAATTTACATACGGTTTTCATGCGCCTATTTGGAGGGGATTTTTGAAAAATTGATTGATCACGCATTACACTTCTAGGGAACAGATCATATGATATTCGTCCACCAAGTTTAATGTATTCGTTTTTATTTCCAAAATATGGTTGACTACCATCTCTACTAAGTTTACCTGGATCTATGTTATGTCGTTTTAACCTGTCAATTAAGTATGGTATATCGAACGAATTTCCATTGAACGTGCAAATAAGATCAGGATCTTCATCTTCAATACGTTTTAGAAGTTTCAAAAGTAACTCTTTATCATTGTTATATGTATCTGCTAATATTAATTCAATTGGTTCATTATTAAATTGTAATCCTGCAGCTATAATTGCATCCTTATTTGACTTACAAAACTCTCCATTTTCTGTACTCATCTCAAAATCTAAGCACATTATTTTAAGTTCGTTTGTATTTGCGTATGAACTAATGAAGTCAGAACATTCAGAATATAATCTATCTTTAAAATTGAATTGTGACTCATAGAAATTTTCTTTACTACATGTGTTTCTCAACTCATATGTGTTTCTAAATGAACATTTATATAATTCAATTTCATTATCTATATCATATAGTAATCTACGTTTCACCAATTCATTTTTAGATTCTAATGGAGGATTATTCTTTGTATAAGCGAAAGGTAAAAGTGGAGATTTAACAAAATGTTTCTCTCCGTTTTGCCAGACCACTGTGTACTGTTCTCCGTTGGAGACAACCGTATCTACTATCAGAGGCACTCGCATGTGCGGTCTCCTTCTTGTTTATGTAAATTTCTAAATGGAAATAAACTAGTTAGATCCATATTTATGTATGTCGTATTAAAATTTGTAGCATCTACTTCATATAATTTAAATCGACTTAAACCAATATCTGAATTTGATATACGAATTGTTTGTTTTCCTTGTATTAACTCAATGCCACTTGGTATAATCCAAACATGTGTAATATCTGATCTATCATCATCAAATCCTACAAAAATATAATTATTTGGAATTTTATTTGCTTTTGTTACTGAAAATTGCCAACTAGAACTATTAGTTTCTACATAATAATGTAGAGTTGATGATTTTACACTAATATAACCATACTCTTCGCTATACATATCATATGCAGTATTAAATGTATTTATATTTGCATTATACCATATGTTATCATTAATATTATCTGCAACCACGTATTCACTAATATATCCCAATCCAGTTGAACTATATGGATCTAATACACCATGTATAAAATCTCTTTTATTTCTATTACATTTATCGCATATTCTAAATGTGTCGACATTATTCCAATGCTCTGTCTCCATTGTTCCACAGAAATCACAAGTTTCGTTACCTGTTAAAATAATTTGCGTTTTATTTATTTCTAATCCAGAGGCAGTAAGAGCTTTATTAAACGTCCCAAATAGACGTATAATGACAGATAACGATGGTAAATCTGGTGTTAGATATGTATCTGGGGCTGTTGGATTTCTATTATATTTATTTTTAAAATTTTGTAACATACTAATAACATTTTCATTATTATAATCAACTTTATCCGACAAACCAGAAGATCTTAAAGCATTTGACCATGTTCTAAATCTAGTTATGTATTGTTTTTTACTTATATAACCAGCACTATTATTCATATCATTAGCAGTTGGTACTCTGCCATTTTCTTCTACAAATCTATGTAACTCTGTGATTAATTCTTCATCACTATACGTTTTCTTACCTATTTTAATCCCTCGTTTATAACAATAATAATAACAATTAAACATACTAATATATGTAATTCATAACATATATAACTTTCTAACATACAATAACT
>JALNXT010000080.1 GCA_023230245.1 Candidatus Cloacimonadota bacterium | reverse complement strand
CTGGGGTAAGCTGCAATACCTTATGCTGCATGCCAATTCCCTATCGTTGCTATACATCCTATGCGTGTTTGTTTTTGTTACCATATTCCTTAAGAATGCCTTCTTTTTACTGCAAAAAGTGTTGTTTACGCATTTGAGAGGGGCAACCATTCGCGATGTGCGTAATTATATGTTTAGCCGTTATTTAAGCCAGCCCTTGGAGTTTTTTGGACAGAACCGGGTTGGCGATGCTATCGTGCGTATGGTGAATGATGTGGAAATCGTTAGCGAACAGTTAATCAATTCGGTGTTCAATGCCTTGCGGGAGCTGGCTACAATCATTATCTTCGCCCGCATTGCTTACTTGCTGAATGCAGAACTCTTTCTTTACAGCATCATTGTATTGCCGCTGTTCTCGCTAATGATATCTCTATTGGGTAAAAAGATAAAGAAATACGCCCGTCGCATTCAAGAGCAGCTTTCCACGCTGTTTTCCACCGTGGAAGAGGTGCTGAACAGCATGAAAATAGTGCAGGCTTTTCGGCATGAAGACCTTGAAAGCCAGAATTTTAGCCAGATAAATAACCGCCATTTCCGCATGTGGAGTAAGGCACAAAACTATGGGGCTTTAAACACACCTATTTCAGAAGTTAATTCCGCTATCACCGGTATCGTGGTAATCATTATTGGCGGAAAAATGATTCTGAACCCCGGTAGTGGCTTTAGCCTGGGCGATTTCACGGCTTTCCTTTTCGCACTATTCTCCATGCTCCATCCGCTGAAAGTAATCACCCAAGTTTACACCGATATCAGGAAAGCATTGGTATCATTAGACCGCATTGCTCTTGTTATGAACCAAGTATCTGAAATCAAGGACAAGCCCGATGCCATTTCCAAAGCAGACTTCCAGTCCCAAATTAGCTTCGAGCAGGTTAGCTTTTTCTATAAGCCCCATAAACCGGTGCTCAACAGCATAAGTTTTACTATTCCCAAAGGGAGTAAACTGGCTTTGGTAGGCGCAAGCGGGGGTGGCAAAACCACTATTGCCAATCTGATAAACCGGATGTACGACGTGAAACAGGGAAGCATCAAGATAGATGGCATAGACCTGCGTGATATCAAGCTGGATGACTTACGAAGCTTGTTTGGAGTGGTGACCCAGGATTCCATTCTGTTTACTAAGTCCGTACGGGATAATATCGCCTATGGCAGCCAAAAAGAAGTGACTGACGCTCAAATAAGCAAGGCTGCCATAATTGCCAATGCAGACGAGTTTATAAACGAATTGCCCAACCGCTACAATGAAGTGCTGGGCAGCAAGGGTTCAGATCTGTCTGGCGGACAAAAGCAAAGGCTGTGCATTGCTCGTGCCATAGTTGCCGATCCCCCTATTCTCATCTTCGACGAAGCTACTTCCGCATTGGATACAGATAGCGAAAAGAAGGTGCAGGATGCCATCGATGAAGCCACCCGTAACCGTACGGTAGTTATGATAGCACATCGGCTCTCCACAGTGCTAAAGGCAGATAAAATAGTGGTGCTGGAAAAAGGCTCTATCGTAGGCATGGGGAGCCACGATGAACTAATGGAAACCTGCCCGCGTTACCGCCGCTTGTACGACATCCAAAGCGGAACAATCAAATAGGTTTGGCTGATGAGCCGGGATAAGCTACAGCGGCTTTGGAAGTAAAGATGAGCAAAGTTAGTGTAGTGGTTGCCAATTATAACAATGCCCAATACTTGCAGAAATGCTTGGATTCCCTGCTTACACAAAGCTATCATGATTTTGAAGTCCTGGTGTTTGACGACTGCTCCACGGATAATAGCCGGCAATTAATCGACACTTATACCCGTAAGGACAAACGCTTTAAGCTGATAAACCTCCCCCAGAACAAGGGAATTGCCTATGTGCGCAGTATCTGCCTATCTTATTGTGTGGGTGAGTATGTAGCCATCCTGGACGCAGATGATTACTCACACCCCAACAGGCTGTTAGCCCAAGCCAATTATCTGGATAAACACCAGGATACCGTAATTGTTGGCAGTAACTATGGCGTTATAGACAGCAACGGGAAGATCAAGAACCGGCAAAAAGCCATCCCCACCACAGACACCGAACTGCGCTGGCGATTGAGCATTGGCAATGTATATATCCATTCCACCGTAATGTTCCGCAAAAGTGCTGCACTAACCGCCGGAGGTTACGACCCTGATATTGAGTGTTCTGAAGATATGGACTTATACTGCCGGCTGATGCCTCTGGGGAAGTTGGCTTCCATCCCGAAACTTCTTTCCTACTGGAGAACGCACAACAGCAGCTACAGCAAAAGGGAACCGGGTAAGATACTGGAGGGCACCTATCGTGTCCTCGCAAACAATGCCAAGCAGATTCTTAACCGCGAAATAAGCCTATCCGAGGCAGAAGCACTCTTCAACTACAGTGGTTCTTCGGCACAGAGTGAAGCCGACTATCTTACTGCCCTGCAATTAATAAAAGCCTATAAAGACTTGTATTGGGCGCGCAGCCAAAGTAAGGTAGAAAGACGCATTCTTTTACGTTGTTACCTGCTGTCCTTATTGACGCTGCGTAAAAGAAACAGAAAACGAAGCTGGTATCCCCGTGCAGCAAGCATCACCAATACAAGCATCAAAGAGGCTATTCATCACAAAGGTTACACCTGGTACTTGGATTTCGGCTTGAGAACTTCCACCCGAAACCTTCTGCATTTGTGGCAGTTCACCTTAGGCTTATGCAAGCCCTAACTATCGGGGAAAAGATGCTTCATAGAAAGCTAAACAGAGGATGGTTATTATGAAAAAGGCACTTATCACTGGCATCACAGGCCAAGATGGCTCCTATCTTGCCGAGTTATTATTAAACAAGGGCTATGAAGTTCACGGCATCATTCGTCGCGCCTCCAGTTTCAACACCGGCAGGATAGATCATATTTTCAAGGACTTCCACTCCGCGGATGCAAAGCTCTTTTTGCATTATGGAGATTTGACGGATAGCAGCAACCTGAACCGGCTGTTAGAGAAATCCCAACCGGACGAGATATACAACCTTGCCGCTCAGAGCCATGTGAAAGTGTCCTTTGATGTGCCAGAATACACCGGCGAGGTAAATGCCATTGGGGTGTTGCGCATTCTGGACGCCATCAAGGATACCGGCTTAGCCACGCGTTTCTATCAAGCTTCCACCAGCGAACTTTTCGGCTTGGTGCAAGAAGTTCCCCAAAAGGAAACAACCCCTTTCTACCCTCGCAGTCCCTATGCTGCCGCCAAGCTTTATGCCTATTGGATTGTGCGCAATTACCGGGAAGCATACGGCATCTTCGCCTCAAACGGCATCCTCTTTAACCACGAATCCCCCCGCAGAGGCGAGACCTTTGTCACCCGCAAGATTACCAGAGCTGCAACCCGCATCAAAGAAGGCTTGCAGGATAAGCTGCACCTTGGCAACATAGATACCAAGCGCGACTGGGGCTATGCTCCCGAATACGTGGAGGCAATGTGGCTGATGATGCAAGCAGACAAGCCGGATGACTTCGTGATCGCCACCAACGACACTCACACTGTGCGGGAATTCATAGAGCTAAGCTTCAAAGAACTGGATATCAACATCACTTGGGAAGGCAAGGCAGAACATGAAAAGGGTTTGGATGCCAAAACCGGCAAGATTCTGGTGGAGATAGACCCATTTTACTACCGTCCCACCGAAGTAGAGCTTCTCATCGGCGATTATGGCAAGGCTAAAAAAGAGCTTGCCTGGCAGCCGAAAACTACCTTCAAAGAGCTGGTTAAGATAATGGTTGCAGCAGATTGGCAGCTTGCCCAAAAGGAAGCACAACATGGAATCACACAGTAAAATTTACGTCTCAGGACATACAGGCTTAGTAGGCTCTGCTATGCTGCGTTGTTTAAGCGCAAACGGCTATGATAACCTGCTGCTACGCAATAGCAAAGAGCTGGATTTGACCAATCAGGCAGCCGTGGAAGATTTCTTCGCTGCCGAGAAACCAGATTATGTAATCCATGCTGCCGGCAAAGTAGGCGGGATAATAGCGAATAGCCTTCACCCTGCGGATTATATCTACCAGAACCTGATGATGGCGGCAAACACCATCCATGCTGCCTACCGCAACGGTGTTAAAAAACTGCTTTTTCTCGGCTCCTCCTGCATCTATCCCAAGCTTTGTCCCCAACCCATCAAGGAAGAATACCTGTTAACCGGTGCTTTGGAGCCTACCAACGAGGCTTATGCTCTGGCAAAAATCGCCGGATTGAGGCTGGCTAAGCACTACAGGGAGCAGTATGGCTGCAACTTTATCTCCGCTATGCCCACCAATCTTTATGGTATAAATGACCACTTTCACCCCCAAAATTCGCATGTTTTGCCAGCCCTTATCCGTAAAATGCACTTGGCAAAACATTGGCAGATGAATGATTTAGACGAAGTTCACCGTGATTTAGCAGCAGATTACAGCATCCAGGATGGCGAAAGCTTGGAAGCTGCATTGGCGTGCTTTGGCATCGCCAAACATGAGGATAAGGTACAGCTTACTCTTTGGGGAAGCGGATCACCCTTCCGCGAGTTCCTCTTTGTGGACGATCTCGCCTCTGCCCTCCTTTTCCTGATGAATAATTATTCCGCCGATGTTGCCTTAAATATCGGTACGGGAGTGGACATCAGGATTCGGGATTTGGCTGCTCTGATTGCAGATGTAGTCGGCTTTCAAGGAGATATCCTGTGGGATAGCAGCAAACCGGATGGCACCCCACGCAAACTGCTGGACGTAAGTATGCTCAATAGTCTGGGTTTCTACGCCAAAACAGAGCTAAAAGATGGCTTGGATGTCACTTACAAGTGGTATCTTAATAGACATTGCTCAATTTGAGGGACAGCTAAACCTAAAAAGCTATCACACCCAGCCTTTTTCCCGCTTTGTGGGATATGGGTGCGGATTGAGCGGGAGTTATACAGGAGTGCCTGTGTCCTCGCAGGCAAGGTCTGTCGGCGTCCTCGCCGACAGTGAAAAGTTGCTTTCCTGTGCAGCATCGGTATTCTACAGATTAGCCAAATGACTGCCGACGAGGACGTCGACAGGCCTTTCCTGCAAGGACGCAGGAATTCCAACCAAGGACGCAGGAATTCCAACCAAGGACGCATGAATTCCAACCAAGGACGCCACACTTCCTTGCGGGCATTGCCCTATCATTGCCCTATCATTGCCCTTATCATGGGCAATGAGTGGGAGTTGATAGCGAGATAGCCGCAAGGAATAATAATTGAGCCACGTCACAAGTTCATATTACTCACCATAAATGAACTTGAGCCTTATGTTCACCAGTTGCCCCGGCGAGTTTTGTTTTTGAAGCGTATGTGCTGGTGTTCTATGATATGCATTATGGAGCGGGGCTTGCAGGCGATGGGGGTGATGGATGTTGCTATTGCCTGGCAAAGCCATTCCCTGACGCTATCCGGTTGGTATTGTTCCGCCAGGCTGTTGTTCAGGCACCAAGGTGCTTTTAAGTAGCTGAGGTATAGCTCTTTGTTGCTTTCCACCTCTATTATGCGGTTTATGAATGCTTTCTCGCTGGGATAATCGTGGTAGCATAGGAAGGCATCGGGGTTGAACTCCTTTTGCACTATGGGATTACCCCAATATATTGGAACCGTGTTGGCAAATAATGCCTCCACCAGCTTTTCGGTCGTGTAGCCGGGGTAGGACTTGTTTTCGAAGGAAAGGCAGAACCTGTAGTCGCGGATAAAAGCCAGTTTATCGGGTACACGATAACCGATGTTGTTGCGGTATTTCCCCCCGGAGGCGATTGCTTTGTATCGTGAAAGCTTCTCATAAAAACGATTGCGCACCTTCCCTCCCGAATTGGAAACCACAAAGCTGCAAAATCCCTTTTTGGCATCCAGTTCAGCTTCGGCATCAAACTCCGGCTTAACAAATCTTTCTGGCGAGAAATAGAGCAGATACAGCGGTAAGCGGTAATGACGGGGGTCAGCATTGTAGTCGCTGGTTAGGGCAAAATCGCACTCTGAGAAGTCCGCTCCAGCATTCTCACCGGAATAGAAGATGCGCTTGCATTTGTAGTTAAGATGCTTTTTACCGAACATGGAATAGAAGAGGACCTCGGGATTGTCGCTGATGACAAGCTCGTATCGCTCGCAAAGAAGCCGGGAAAAATAGTTATCCAGCTTATCCAGATTCTTCCAGAAATCTACAAAGTTTATCTTTAGAGTAGGTTTACCAGAGGCATTCATGAGCTGGGCTACCGCGACGAAGCCTCAGTACGAGAGGCAATATCCCTGCGGGCCTCATCGATAAGCGCAAGGTATTTGCTGCCAAATACTTCGTAGTTAAACTCCTGCTTCACCCGTGCATAGGCAGCAGCGCCCATTTGTTGCAACAATTGTGGAGATTCGCTGTAACGCTTTAGGTGTCGGACAAATTCGTCCTCAATGGAACCCTCTTCGGTGGAATGCACCAAATTGCCTGTTTCGGCATCCACAATAAGCTCTGTAACTCCACCCACTGCCGTTGCAATAGCTACCATGCCACGTGCCATAGCCTCGGCGATAACCAAGCCAAAACCCTCAGTTGTAGAACAAAGAATAAGTATATGAAAACCATTTAGCACATCGTAGATAGCTTCTCTATTGCTTAATTCCCCCAGACAGTTTATGTCCGCGGTACTGTGAAAGTTGCCGATGCTATGGAACTGCATGTTTAGGCCTTGCTCTATGCAGGTGTGTGTGATGCGTTCATAAAGATGATAACGCTTCTCGTGTGAGTTTCGCCCGATAAATGCTACCTTCAGCTTAGTCTTGTAATCTTTAGCAGGT
>JALNXT010000079.1 GCA_023230245.1 Candidatus Cloacimonadota bacterium | reverse complement strand
AAGCCTAATATTAAGGCAATTCCGGCAAGCGCATCACGGGTATAATGAACTTCGGGACAAATGATGCCACCGTTTCCTTCTCCTCCGATGGGGGAGAGTAGCTCTTGCATTTTCTTGCCCACGTTTATCTCGCCTATTTTGGTGCGATGAACTTTAACGCCATATTTGGCAGCTATATCTTCAGATATCATGGAAGAGCTGAGGTTCACCACCACGTCACCAGGTTTCTTGGGTAGTACAAACAATTCGGCCAAAGCAATGCTAAGCTCTTCGCCGATGCAATTGCCTTTATCCGAAACTATGGCAAGCCTATCCACATCAGGATCAGTGGCGAAGCCGATATCTGCACCATAAAAGCGGACTGCTTCTTCGAGCTGATGTAAGTTTTCGTTTAGTGGCTCGGCAGGATGGGCAAATACTCCTGTGGGTTCACTATTTATCTCATATACGGTGCAACCGAGCTGTTGGAGCAACAACGGCGTAGTAAGGCCACCGGCTCCATTAACAGAATCTATAACTACCTTAATATGCTTACTTTTTATCAGTTCCACATCGATATAGGGGATGGCAAGGACTTTGGCGATATGCCGGTTAATGGATTCATTATCTTGAGTGTAGCATCCCATAGAATCCCACACTGACCATTTTACGGGTTCTTCAATCCCCGCCAGAAACTCACTTGCTTTATCTGCGGCTAGGAACATTCCATCTGCATCAACGAATTTCATGGCATTCCACTCTGGAGGGTTGTGCGAAGCCGTTATAGAGATTCCACCTATCGCATCAGAATCTTCAACTGCCAGCAAGACAGTAGGGGTGGATACAATCCCTAAATCTACAACTTCAAAACCTAAACCGATAAGCGCACCCGCGATACTATGTAGCATCGCCACGCCAGTGGTGCGGGAATCTCTGCCCACAATCATCTTTAACACATGATTCGGATGGCTATGCTTTTGGTATTCGGCGAATCTCGCTACATATTTTTGCACTATAAAAGGGTTAAGGGTGTCTGCAAAGACACCCCTAACTCCGCTAACGCCTGTCATTAGCTTGCTCATAACTTATTTACATTCCAAATTGTGCGCGGTTATCTACAATCTTTGCTGCTTTCTTATAGGCATCATACCAACGGTTCCAGGCAGCGTCTTCCATCCGTTTGCGAATGGTTTCCTGATTGTCTTTATCTTTGCTGAATGCAGTAAAATCTGGAACCTGCCGTTCGTTTGCAGTAACGATAAAGTAACCTTCTTTCGTGCTAATTAGACCCGAGGTTTCTCCGGCTTTCATTTTCAGTACTGCGGTGGTAAATTCTTCAGAAACGCCAACTTCAGGGATACTTGAGCCTTTTTTGTATTGATTCAGATCAAGGATTTTCCATCCGTCTTTAACCGCTTCTGTGAAATACAGGGCAGAGGTATTCTTGGCAACAAAAGCTTCAGCTTGCACTTTAATGTTGGCAATTTTCTTTTCTTTTTCAAGCTGATACTTAATGCGCAGTTTCACTTTCTCGAGGTCTTCGTAATAAACTTTCTTGTTATCAATCAATTGAGCAATTACCTTACGCTTTTGCTGGTCGGTGAGTAAATCGGATACAGCTTTTTCTTTTCTGCTACGCATGAACTCGGACAATGTGGGTAAGCTTCCAATACCGGGAATATATTCTTCGTCGTGACCAACCCATTCGCTTTCTGATACTTCCATCTTTAGCTCTTTGGCTGCTTTGTCGATACCCATTTTCTTAATCATTTTCTTGGCTTTTTCTGCGTTAACTGCCAACAGCTCTTTAGTAGCATCGGAGGGTTCCACTTTCAGCAGAATATGTCTTGCTTTCAGCTTGGGACCTTCAGGGCTTGTGCCCAAACTATCACTGCGAATAATGTGCCAACCAAAGCTGGTTTTCACTGGTTTAGAGATTCCGCCAACTGGCAAAGCAAAAGCAGCAGCTTCAAACTCTGGAACCATCTGACCTTTACCAAATACGCCCAGTGAACCGCCATTATCTTTGGAACCCGGGTCATCGGAAAATTCCGCTGCCAAAGCTGAAAAATCTTCGCCTCTGGTTGCGCGGCTATATAGCTGATCTGCGGTCTTCTTTATATCGGCAAAGTCTTTATCCGATGGTTTCTCTTCAAAAGCGATGTACTTGATCTTTGAAGCAGGACCCTTTTTGAATTCAGTCTCTTTGTTTTTGTCGTAATAGGCTTTTATCTCGGTATCTGAAACTGTAACAGGAGCTGATTTATTATGATCAAACCAGATTACCTTACCGGTAACAGTGTCGCTATCTTTGGCATATTCAGCCTTCAGACTATCTGCTGTAATACCGGCTTTTGCTTTGATCTTTTCTTGAAGTAACTGGCGAGGCAGGTAGCCACGCACATAATCTTCCATCATCACAAAAAACTCGGGATTGTTTTTCAAGGCAGCCAAATACTTAGTTTGATCAAATCTGCCGTTGGTTTGTAAAGATTCGTTTTGCATCAATTCTTGGGGAGGATTGTTTTGCATTTCCGCAAGTATCTCATTTTCATTGATCTTAATCTTATTTTTCTTGATCATCTGATCCCAAAGGATATCATCAACCAAAGATTGCCAGGCTTGATTTTCCAGGCTTTTACGGGTATTATCATCGAGAGGCTGGTTTTTATACATCTCAGCGTAACGATCATACATTTGTTGTATCTTTTTTTGGTACATCTCAACTGTGATCTTTTTACCGTTTACCTTGCCAAGATAGCCCTTGTTGAACATGGTGTCAAACATGCCTCCCAAGCCCATAGCTCCCATCCCCAGGATGAAGATAACCGCTACTGCTATAGTGATTAATTTCTGTTGTTTTCTTAGTTGTTCGAGCATTTCTATCCTCCACATTGGGTCTAATATTTCTAATGTTAGCCATAATTTTAATTACATCATTTAAGACAAGGGATTTTTTTGAACCTTGCGAAATTGTGCCCAGCTTATGAGAGAAAAATATATCGGTCACCTTTGTCAAATTGCCCTATCATTGCCCACTCATTGTCCATGATAAGGGCAATGAGTGGGCAATGATAGGGCAATGCTCGCAAGGGAGGCAGTATATGTCTCTCTATTGTACTGCGAAAATACAAAGGGCTGGATTCATGTCTTGGCGGTGAAGACAGTGACGAAGAGTGTTAAGCTGTGTCTATTATCCCACCTGATACAATTAAATCGCCATCATAGAATACTATGCCCTGTCCTGGGGTTATAGATAGCTGAGGCTCTGTAAAAACAACTTGTAGGTTGCCATTTGCTAAAGGTGTTACTATGCATGCTGCAGGCTGGTGTTGTAATCGTATCCTTGCCTGCGCTGCAAAAGGAACGTGTATTTCAGACACCGAAAGCCAGTTTATATCGGAGGCAATACAGTTGCTTTTAAATAGATATTGTTTAGTCCCCACTGTTACCCTATGGGTTTTGCCATCAATATCTATTACATAATAGGGTTCAGAGGTGCCGTTAATACCAAGATTCCTTCGCTGACCGATGGTAAAGTTTATAATCCCCTTATGTTTGCCTAAGACCTTACCATCAATATCTACAATTTTCCCTTCTTGTAACGAATCTTTGTCGAACAGCACGCTCACATCATCCGTTGCCAGAAAATCCTGACTTTCTTGTTTGCTTGCTAATTCCGCAAAGCCACTTTCTTCAGCAAGGGCTTTAATCTCTTGTTTGGTTTTTCCACCAAGGGGAAAGATCAAATTGCTCAGTTGTTCCTGTTTAAGATAGGCAAGGAAATAAGATTGATCTTTGCCACTATCTTTTGCCTTCTTAAGCTGATATCTACCTATCATATCGTCATAGCTTATGTGCGCATAATGACCAGTGGCAAAGTAGTCGAAATTAATCCCCGCTTCTTTTGCTTTTATGGGAAGCAAGCCGAACTTAATCCGCTGATTGCACACGATGCAAGGATTGGGGGTTTTCCCCAAAGAATAGGTACTGCAAAAGTAAGATAGCACATTCTCGCGGTATTCATCTTTAAGCCTGATGATGTGATGTTCTATACCTAGCTTATGGCACAGCTCTTCTGCTGCCTTCAGGTTTTCAATTTCACCCGGACCAAAGCAACCTTTTTTAGCAACGTTCGCTATAGGGATGGAATCATCCCAAATTGCCATGGTTAAGCCAATTACTTCATATCCCTGTTGTTTCAAGAGCAGCGCTGCCATGGCAGAATCGACTCCGCCACTTATTCCCACTGCCACAATCTTCTTTGCTTTCATAATACCTTTTTTAGTTACAAGCTAAGAGTCACGAAGTACTCTTCTCAATTCCCTTTTCTCTCTTTTTCCTCTTTCACTCTTTCACTCTTTGTTAAAATATCAGTGTCTTCGGTGTTCTCGGGGGTAAAAACCATCCGCCTATTTCATAAAGCAAATGAAAGGTCTGGCTACTCCGGCGCGTATTCTCGTGTGCGGTTCCACGTGGCAAAGCATGCCGTTATACTTATTAAAAGCAGTGCTAAACGCAGGGCTAAGCTTGTTTGCGCCAAAATGTTCTGTTATCATCAGGCATAGCGATGTCTCTTCATTACCAGTATTGATAACCCCAAGCTCGATATCGTTATTAAAAGCCACCAATTCTTTTTCGTCAATACCAGGGCAGATTAAACCCTTTGCACCTGCTTTAGCTACCTTATGTATGATATCTTTACTGGCACAGAAATCTATGCCCACGATGCAATCGGTTAAAGTCTTGGTTAGCAAATCTTCGGCTCTGGTGATAAAGACAAAGTTGCCATGGGCGCGGTTTCCCAAACCTAATTTACCTTCCAGTTTGGTTCCTCTATAGCCAATCGTGATAGATTCGTCTTCGGTAGTTTCTTTCACGGTGCCATGCACATGCGCATAGTAATCGTGCGGATTCATCTTATATTGAATGGTAACGATGGCTGACTTGCTGTCTATCTCGGTAATCTGCCCTGTGGAGGGAACTCTTACAAAGATAGGTGGCTCACCTTTGCCTGTGGAAGATAACCTCTGCGCCAATAAATCACCCTGATAAACAAAATCTCCCAAATTCTTCTTCAAATACCGCATGGCTAATTTGGGGGTAGTGCTCATTCTTTCCGCTAATTTAACTTCCACAGGGCTACTACTGTAATCTTGCAATTCCGATAACACCAGGATACCGCTGTGGTAGTCTATCATTTCCAGCTTTCCGCGGACAGGTGAATAAAACTTTTGCCCGATATAGGCATGAAGGGGCTTTTCAGCCAGATACCTCAATACCATATCAAATTCCACCTTATCACCAAGCTTAACCATCAGAGAATCCCTTACCAGTGCTTCATTCACATCATGAACACCGATAAAGGGGTTTACGATAAACAAGCGTGGCGGATTAAACTTGTTCGAAGCCACCACATCATCTGGGGTAACATCTTCGCCCACGTCTTTCATGATTGTGCCCTTGTAGGGAAGCGATACCACCTTGATAAAATTATCTGTGATTTCGCCACTTTCGTTCTTAAATTCTGATATCCCAGCTTGAGACTCATTATCATCAATATATTGTTTCAATTGTTGCTCTATATCGCCACGATAAACTGTTAAATCCAGCCTGGTGTCTATTATTATCATCAGGTCTGTTTCCAGGCTAACTACTTCGGCTTTCTCGTCCAAAATAGCTTTTCCTAAAGGCTGTATGGATAGCTTACGTTTTGCTTGTGCAGGAATTATCACAAACTCATCGGGCATCACTTTCACTTGTTTTTCTCTGCCGCCTTCAGTATAGCTAAGCTTTAGAACTTCTTTCTTATGTTTTGCAGGGTAATGAGGGCGAACATGCACCGCTAGTTTCTGCATACAAGAGCTTTGCAACAACGATTTGGATAGGCTCATATCCACTTCGCCTAACATTCCCAGATGGGGGGTGATGAATTCCTTATCCAGCCAAAGCTCGGTAATTCCATGAGCGTCGAAGGCATCCAGCAGCATCATTATACACTGGTTACTGTTCTGCGCATGGGCAAACACACCGCCCGCTGCGATAAGTACATCTATTTCAGAGGGATAGAAATAATACTTTTCTTCCTGAGCCTGATACTCAAATTTAGCTTCGTAGGCATCCAGATCGTTTTTCTTAAAGGCATCAAGGTAGCCTATTTTTTGCTCGTTATAATGCATCTCATTGTGTTGAACCAGCGCATTGCGAATAGCTTGTTTAGCCATGGCATGTTCAATCCGCAGTTCTTTTGTGCATTTAGGGTTATAGGTGGGGTACAGGGTTTTGTTGCCGATATAATTGCGCACTTCCGTTTCCGTAAAACTGGCGGGAAGTTGCTTTAAAATCAATTCAATACCAGATTCCGCCATCACATTCAAAGCACTGTAGCTCATGCCCAGATTTGCACTCACGGTGCGCTGATAATTCCCCTTAATATAGGAAAACACATCAGTGGTGGCACCGCCGATATCGAAGGCAAAGAAATTACGTTTGTCTTCTTTAGTGGCGGTGATCAAGCTCTTTAGCACTCCCATAGGGGTGGGGAGGATATCTGCATTCACCCTTTGTTTCAGCTCTGCGTAACCGGGGGCACGTTCCATCACGTTTTCCATGAAGAGCTTCTGAATCGTTTCCTGAGTTGGCTTCAGGTTTTCTGCTTCTAAGGTGGGGCGTAGATTGGGCAACACACTTAAATCAAAATCTTTGCCAATCATCAGTTTAACCATGTCGGCAGCGTCTGTATTACCGGCGTAAATGGTAGGTATCTTCACATCTGTGGCAAACTTGGGCAGGGGCTTGGCGATGCGTAGTATTTCCGCCATTCTCAATACACCTGTTAAAGCCCCGCCATCCGTTCCCCCGCAAAGAAGAATCATATCAGGATGGAGGTTTCTCATTGCCATCATCTGCTCGGCAGCTCTGCGTTTATCATCCACAGCGAAAACATCCAGG